>JAEVZM010000645.1 GCA_023392225.1 Pseudomonadota bacterium | reverse complement strand
ATGCTGCTCGACATGGCGACGAGCAGCATCCCGTTCAATCGCGTCCATCTCCGCCGGGCGACCGGCACGCCGCTGCCGCCCGAGGTCGCGGTCGATGCGGCCGGCGAGACCACGCTCGACCCTTTCGCCGCCGCCGCGCTCCATCCCCTCGGCGGCGCCGCTTTCGGCTACAAGGGCGGCGCGTTGGCGGCGATGGTCGACATCCTCTGCTCCGCCTTCACCGGCATGGGGCACGGGGCGACCCACGCGCCGCTCGGCGGGCCGGACTACAGCCGGCCGATCCGCCTCGGGCACTTCTTCATCGTCATGGCACCGGATGCATTCCAGTCGGCCGACGTCTTCGGCGGGCGCGTGTCGGCGTTCCTCGATGATCTTCGCGCCGCCCCGGCGCGCCCCGGCCATCAGGTCATGGCGCCGGGCGACCCCGAGATCGCCGAGGCCGCCCATCGGCGCCGGCTTGGCATCCCGGTCGACGACGTGACGTGGAACGGCCTCGCGGAGGCGGCACGGCGCTTCGGCGTCGCGATCCCCGAGGCACAGGAGACCGGCGAGGACGCGGTGGGGGAGAACAAGGTGGCACAGTCATGAAGATCGACCTTCGCGGTCGCCGGGCGCTGGTGCTCGGCGGGGCAGGGGGCGTGCACGACACGGTGGTCGCGACCCTGGCCGGTTGTGGTGCGGTGGTCGACGAGCGCGTTCCCGGCGGATCGCCGGGGCTCGACTGCGGCTCGCGGGATGCGGCCATAGTCGCCGCCAACAATCATGTCGCGGCGCATGGTTCCCCCGACATTCTCGTCAATCTCAGTGCCACCGCCGGCTTCATCGACGGTGGGACGGCCGCGGCGGAGGAGACTGATTGGTTCGTCCATGCGACGCGTGCCTTCGCGCCGTTCGCCAGCCGCGTCATCAACGTCATCTCGGTGGCCGGGCTCGTGCCGGTTCTCGGCGCCGTGGCGCTTTCCGCCCATCACGCCGGCCTCGCTTCGCTGACCCGTGCCCTCGCCATGGAGCTTGCGCCGAACGTGCTGGTCAATGCGCTTGCCGTCGGCGCGCTCGGGCAGGATGGCGAGCGGCTCCTGTCCCATTCGCCGCTCAAGCGCGCGGCAGAGCCGGCCGAGGTCGGGACGGCGCTCCTCTTCCTCGCCGCGCCGCGCAACACGTACACCACGGGACACGTCATGGCCGTCGATGGCGGCTGGTCGATCGGCTATGCGAGGAACTTCTGAGATGGTCGAGGTAGCGAAGGACGAGCGGCGGCCCGACGTCGACCTGACTGGCCGGGTCGTGCTGGTGACCGGTGCCGCCGGCGGCATCGGCCGGGCGGTGGTGGCGCGGATGGCCGAGTGCGGCGCCTCGGTGGTCGTCGCCGACATCAACGCGGCGGGGGCGAGGGAGGTCGCGGCGACGCTGCCGAGTGCGATCGCGGTGACCGTCGACATCCGCGACGAGGCGGCGGTCGGTGCCGCGGTCGCCGCAACGATCGACGCCTTCGGCCGGCTCGACATCCTCGTCAACAATGCCGGCGTCAACACCTTCAAGGACCGCGTCGACATCGACGCCTTTCCGGTCGAGGAGTGGCACCGCATCGTCGGCATCGATCTCGACGGGCTCTACCTGATGAGCCGCGCCGCGGCGCAGCCGATGATCGCCCGCGGCGAGGGCCGCATCGTCAATGTCGCCTCGGTCGTCGGGGTCACGGCCATGCGGCTGCAGAGCCCGTTCGTCGCCGCCAAGGCGGGCATCATCCATCTCACCCGCTCGATGGCGCTGGAGCTCGGGCCCAAGGGGATCCTGGTCAACTCGATCGCGCCGGGTTCGGTGCTGACCGAGGGCACCCGCCAGCTGTTCTACGGCGAGGATGGCTCGTTCCGCGCCCAGACGGCGAAGTTCATGGAGCACATCCCGCTTGGCCGTCCGGCGAGCGGGGAGGAGATCGCCGAGGGTATCCTGTTCCTCTCCGATCCCGACAACAGCTACATGACCGGCCACCTGCTGATGGTCGATGGCGGCTGGACCGCCGGCTACATGTTCTGAGGCGGCTGGCCTGGACGGGCTACGCCGTCCGATCGTTGGCCCGGTAGCGGGCGAGCTTGGCCTGGAAGCCGGGGCGATCGAGCACCGCCGCATTGACGATGTTGTCGGGGACCAGGCCGCGTGCGGCACGGAGCATCCCCTTCGCCACCGACGAGGTGATCAGGCGGGCTGCGTCCTTCGTGGCGGGCAGCCAGTGCGGAGCGAGGATGACGTTGTCGAGCCCGACCAGCGGGTCGTCGAGCGACAGCGGCTCATGCTCGAACACGTCGAGCCCGGCACCGGCGAACCAGCGCTCCTTCAGCGCCCGGCCGAGCGCTCGCTGGTCGACCATCTCGCCGCGGGCGACGTTGATGAAATACGCGTGCGGCTGGAGGAGGCGGAGCTCGCGCTCACCGATCATGCCGCGGGTGCTGGCGTCGAGCCGGTTGTGGAGGCTGACGAAATCGGAGGTGGCGAGCAGCTCGTCGAGCGTCGACACGAGCCTTACGCCGAGCGCGGCGGCGACAGCCGGGTCGGCATGGCGGGAGAACGCGACGAGCTTCATGTTCCAAGGCCGCGCCAGCCGCGCGAGCTCCCGGCCGGTCGCCCCGAGGCCGATGATGCCGAGCTGTTTGCCGGGAAGGTCCGAGCCCATGGTCTCGGGCTGGAGGTCCCAGCGGGCGGTCCGGACCAGGCGGTCCTGCTCCGGCAGGCGCTTGGCCAGCGCCAGCATCAGGACGAAGGCGGAGGAGGCGGTCGAGTGGGTGAGCCCGTCGGGCACGTTGAAGACGGCGACATCCGCCTCCGTGCAGGCGTCGAGGTCGATCTTGTCGACACCGACCCCGGCGCGGCCGATGACGACGAGGTTCTCCGCACCGTCCGCGAAGGCGCTCGCCTTCACCCAGGGCCGGAAGATCACGATGGCGTTGGCGGCGGCGACGTGATGCGGTTCGATCTCGAGCGAGTAGAGCCGGTCCCAGTAGCTGGCATCGCCCGGCGTCGGGCTCTGGTCGCGGAGGAACTCGTAGCCGATGAACGGCGAGCCTTCGTAGAGGTCGAGCGCGATGTCGCCGACGCCGACCTTGCCCGTCTCGTCGAGGTAGTCGCCGGTGTAGCGGATGTCGAAGCGCGGCATTCACGTCGTCTCCGTGGCGGGTGTGGCTACCAGGCCTTCATCGACTCTTCGGTCGTGATCTCGACGCGGGCATTGGGGCGGCTGGTGAAGTCGTCCCGGAGCCGCGTGCCGAGGCCGGGCCGGTCGGGCAGCGACAGCATGCCTTCGGCGACGGGGATCCGGTCGGTGACGACGTCGTCGTACCACCCGTCGATGTAGCCGCGCACCGTTTCCATGATCAGTCCGTTCGGGGCGTGCAGCATGAGGTGGGTCGCGGCCCACAGTGCCACCGGGCCGATGGTGTCGTGGCAGGTCAGCGGGAGGTAGGCGGTGTCGGCCATCGCGGCGATCTTCCGCCCCTCGGTGAGGCCGCCGCCCCAGGAGAGGTCGGGCATGATGATGTCGGCGGCGTTCTTCTCGATCCACGGCCGGAAGCCGAAGCGGGTGAACACCCGTTCGCTCTGGCAGATCGGGATGCTGGTGTCGGCCTTCAGCCGGACATAGGCGTCGACATTGTCGGGCGGCATGATCTCCTCAAGCCAGAGGATGTCATACGGCTCGAGCGCGCGGGCGATGCGGGTCGCCGACGGCAGGTCCCAGCGGGCATGGCCCTCGATGGCGATCGCCATGCGGTCGCCCACGGCCTTGCGGATGTCGGCGACGATGGCGATGCCGCGGGCGAGGTCGTCGTTGGAGATGCGGTGCCCAAGCGTGCCGGCGGCCGTCACCGCGCCCCACACCGTCATCGGCTCCCGCTCGCGGCCCGGGCCGGAGAGCGTCGGGCCGAACTGGTCGAACGGCCAGATCTTCATCGCGGTGATGCCCTGCGCGAGGAGATCGCTCGCGAGCTCGCCGGCGCGGCCGTTCAGCCAGGCGTCGAGGTCGGGGTATTTCCCGTAGCCGACGCAAGTGTTGTAGATCGGCACCCTGTCGCGGCTCCGCCCGCCGAGGAGCATGTAGAGCGGCTGGCCGGTGATCTGGCCGAACAGGTCCCACAGCGCCACGTCGACCGCGGAGATGGCGCGCATCTCGGCGCCCATCGGCCCGCAGAAGTTTATGAGGCCGAACATGTTGCTCCAGTGGTTCTCGATGTCGCGCGGGTCGCGGCCGAGGAGGAGCGGGGCAAGGATGTCGTGGATCACCGCGGCGACGGCGCGCGGCAGGTAGTAGGTCTCGCCGAGCCCGGCGAGGCCGGTGTCGGTGTGGATGCGGACCCAGAGGTTGTTGGGCAGCGCCTGCCGGGCGGTGGCGTTCTCTTTCGCCCATTCCTCCTGCGGCAGCGCCTCGAACCAGATGGTCTCGACCTTGGTGATCTTCATCTTGGGCTCCTATCCCTTGACCGCGCCGGCGGTCAGCCCGCGGAGGATGTGTCTCTGGATGGCGAGGTAGAAGAGGACGGGGAGGATCGAGAACACGACGCCGGCCGCCATCAGGACGAACAGCGGCGTATCGAGCTGGGTGATCAGCGTCGCGAGCCCGAGCGAGCCGGTATAGAGCTCGCTCCGGGTGATCAGTGCCGACGAGAACAGGTACTCGTTCCAGCTGAAGAAGAAAGCGACGACGCTGACCGCGACCAGCCCCGGCCGGGTGAGGGGCAGGGCGACCCTTACAAGCGTCTGCCAGTGGTTGCAGCCGTCGACCAGCGCCGCCTCGACCAGCTCGCGCGGGATCGCGTCGAACGAGGCTTTCAAGATCCACGTGCAGAGCGGCACCACGATCGCGGCGTGGAGCAACGCCAGCATGATCAGGTTGTCGGTCCAGTGGAAGGCGCGGAACAGCGTCAGCTCCGGGGCGACGATCATCGCCCCCGGCATGATCTGGGTGAACAGGAGGAACAGGCCGAGGAGGTACCGTCCGCGCCAACGCAACCGCGACATAGCATAGGCCGCGGGGATGACCGCGACCAGCATCACGACCACGACGATCACCGCGACATAGGTCGAGCGCAGCAGCCAGGCGCCGATCGGCTTCTCGGCGAACAGCCGGGCGAAGTTCTCCCACTCGAGGCCCTGCGGCAGGAGGGCCGGCGGCCAGGTCAGCGCGTACTCGCCGGGCTGGACGGCGTTGAGCGCCATCCAGTAGACCGGGAACAGCACCACGAAGCACACGATCAGGATCAGCCCGGCGCGCACGACCGCACCGATCGCCGCCCTCCGGTCGCTCGCGGCACGTTCCGCGGCATGGTCGAGGCTGGTCGCGCTCATGCCGGCTCGTTGCTCAGCTGGCGCTGCACCGCGATGAAGGCGATGGTGGCGAGCGCGGCAAAGACCAGGCCGACCACGGCCATCGCGCTCGCATAGCTGAAATTGTAGAAGCGGAACGCCTGCATGTAGATCGCCGGCGCCAGCGTCATCGTCGCGTCGACCGGGCCGCCGCCGGTGATCAGCCAGATCAGCGTGAACTGCTGCATCGAATAGATGAAGGCGAGCACGGCGAGGAGGGCGAGGCTCGGCCGGATGCCGGGGAGCGTCACATGGAAGAACTGGCGGACCGGGCCGGCGCCGTCGAGCCGGGCCGCCTCGTAGAGCTCTTCCGGCACTGCCTGCAGCGCGGAGAGCAGCACCAGCGAATAGAACGGGAAGCCCTTCCACACCGTGACCAGGATGACGATCGCCATCGCCAGCGTCGGGTCGAGCGTCCATTGCGGGTTTTCGGTCACCCCGGGCAGCAGGCGGGCGAGCAGGTTGAACACGCCGAAGGTCGGGTCGATCATGAAGATGAAGGTGATCGCCACCGGCACCTCGGGGATCGCCCAGGGGATGGTGAGGAGGCCCCGCACCGCCGCCCGGCCGCGGAACTGCCAGTTCATCAGGAGCGCGACGCCGAGCCCGGCGACCAGGATCACCACGTCGACGATCAGGGTGAAGACGAGCGTCCGGCCCATGATCCGCCAGAAGTCCGGATCGGCCAGCATCTGCCGGTAGTTGTCGAGGTCGAAGCCCCCGGCCGGGCCCTCGACGCTGGCGCCGATGCCGCGGATGATCGCGTAGACGAGGAACACGCCTTCGAGCACCAGGAGCGGCAGGATGAGCCAGTAGGCGATGGCGGCCGTGGCGGAATCCCGCCAGCGGCCGCGGCGGACCGCTGCCGTGCCATCGGCTGTGGCGGCCGAGACCGTCATTCCTGAGCCACCGTTCCTGCATCCTCTCACGGTGCCGCGGCAGGCGCGAAGTCCCGGCGCCGGTGTCAATGCGGCCCGCGCAAGCCGAGGCGGCGCGGGCCGTCGTCATTCGTCGCGCTCAGAGCTTGGCGGCGAGGCCTTCGAGCTGCCGCTGCGCCTGGTCCATGGCGTCCTTCACCGACCCTCCCGGCTGGAGGGCGCGCTGGAAGTTCTGCATGACGATACGGCCGAACTGGTCGTCGACGAAGGCGAAGTCGCCCATGACGTCGATCGGGGAGACCTGCTTGGCCTCCTGGAAGCCCGTCACCCACGGCTTGTCGGCGAGGAACTTCTTGAAGCTCTCGGAGCGCGCCGCGAGGTCATAGGGCGGGATGACGTAGAGGTTGGTCTCCATCAGCGCCGCCATGATGTCGGGCTGCATGGCGAACTTGATGAACTCGAGCGCGCCGTCGAGATTGGCGCTGGTGTTCATCGCCATCAGCGGGTGGATGCGGTCGAGCGAGCGCTTGCTCGGCCACGGCGGCGCCGCCGAAAGGAGGTCCGGGTAGATCGCTGGGTTGGTGGCGCGGAGCACGACGACGGTCGGGTTGACGCCCCAGGCCTGGGCGACGCGGCCGTCGGCGGCGAGCTTCATGATCGCGCTCTGCGCCGTGCCCTGCGGCACGCCGGCCTCGTAGAGGCGCTTCCACAGCTCGAGGCCCTTCACCGTCTCGGGCGAATTGGCGAGAGGCGTCTTCCCCTCCGCCCACTTGCCGTCATAGGGCAGGCAGAAGTTCTGGAGCTGGAACCACCATTCGCCGCCGTCGGAGATGTTGTTGGTGAGGGCGATGCCGAACTGGTCGGGACGGTGGGTGAGGGCGGCCGTGGTCTCGACCCAGCCGTCCTGGTCGGTGGCGGGCTTGAGGCCGGCCTTGGCGAACAGCGCCTTGTTGTAGACGAGGGCGAAGTTCACATCGATCGCCGAGAGGCCGTAGAGCTTGCCGTCCTGGCGCAGGAACTCGTGGCCGGCGCTCGGCGTGATGCCGAGATCGGCGACCACCGAGTCGAGCGGCGCGGCGAGCTTGAATTTCCGGATCACCTGGGCGGCGAGGTCCGGCATCGCCATCAGCACGTCCGCGTCGATGCCGCCGGCCTGGGCCTGGATCACCACATTGGAGATGTACTGGCCGGCCGGCCAGCCGGTCCATTCGACCTGATACTGCGACTGGGAGTCGTTGAACTTGTCGAAGAGGGCGTTCCAGCCTTCCTTCTCGCCCGGCTGGAACTGCTCCCAGCTCATCACCTTCAGCGTCTTCCTGTCGGCCGCGCGGGCGGCGCGCCGCGTGTAGCCGGAAGCGAGCAGGGCGCCGCCGAGCGCGGCAGAGCCGGCCAGAAGCTGGCGGCGGGTGGGAGTCTTGAGCATCGATGCCGCAGACGCCGAAGCGCCGGGCTTGTTCGGTCCGGTGGTCACGGGGGCTCCTCCTTGTGCGGCGTCCTCGATCGCCATTATGCCGGTTGACAAGTTCTACTGCCAACAGTTTATTGTTTACAATCTCAGCGTAGAGAGCAGCCTAGGGGGTGTCAAGCCGTCAGGCCAGAGGTTCCGGGGGGAGGGACGCATTCTTCGCCAGCATCACCAGGAGGCGCTTGTAGGCGCTGCCGATGTGCTCCTCGATCGTCGCCGTGGCGCGATCGACGTCGCGGGAGCGCAGCGCCTCGACCAGCTTGGCGTGGTCGCGATACCAGCTGTCGAGATAGTCGTCCGGCAGGGCGTCGCGGAGCAGCAGGAACACCATGACCTGCGAGCGGAGCCCCTCCCAGGTCCGGTAGAGCCGGGCGTGATGGGCGGCGCGGAAGATCGCGTCGTGGAAGTCGATGTCGAACTCGGCGACCTTCTTGCGGGTGATGTTGCCGCGCGGTGTCGACTGGAAAAGCAGGAGAATCGCGTCGAGCGGCGCGAGATCCTCGGGTGTCGAGCGCCGGCAGGCCTGTTCGACGGCAAGCCGCTCGAGGGCGGTCCGCAGGCTGTAGATCTCCTCGATGTCGGTGGGCGAGACGCTCGCCACCGTCGCGCCGCGATGGGTCTCGTGCGCGACGAGGCCCTCCTGCTGGAGCTTGAACAGGGCCTGGCGGATCGGTCCGCGGCTGACCGCGAGCTTGCTCGCGAGGTCGTCCTCGATGAGGCGGGTGCCCGGCGCGAGCTTGCCGGAAAGGATCGCGTCGCGGATCGCATCGACGACGTCGTCCATGAGGACACGGCGCTTGCGGGGCGGGATGGCGTGGTCGAACGTGCTCTCGGTCATCGGGATTGTCTACAATTTACGACGCGGTTCGCCAACCCCGCCGTAGGGTCGAAGTGCAAGTCAGTGGAGAAAGCATGCGCATCCTGAAGGTGAACACCTACGCCCCGGACAGCCCGCTCTATCAGGCCTTCGGACCGGATGTGTCGTTCGACATCCATCGCTCGAAGGGCGAGGCGGTGCCGCCTCCGTCGGACGAATCCTGCCGGCTCGCCGACGCCGTCATCAACTGCTCGGCGACGCTGCCGCTCGGGCTCGATCCCGATGCACTCGAGCGCTGCCGCATCGTCGTCCGGGAGGGCGTGGGCTACGACAATCTCGATCTCGCCGGATGGGGCGCCCGGGGCGTGCCGGTGTGCAACGTGCCCGACTACGGCACCACCGAGGTCGCCGATCATGCACTCGCCCTGACCCTCGCGCTGACCCGCGGCACCGGCACCTATGACCAGTCGTTGCGCAGCGACGGCCCCTGGACCTACGCGACCGCGCCGCTGATCCGGCGCCTGCGCGGCGCCACCTTTGCCGTCCTCGGCCTCGGGCGCATCGGGCTCGCGGCGGCGCGGCGGGCGGCCGCGTTCGACATGAAGGTCATCTTCCACGATCCGTACCTCTCGAACGGCACCGAGCTCGCCGTCGGCTACGAGCGGGTGCGCTCGCTCGACGAGATGATGGCCCGCGCCGACATCCTCAGCGTCCATACGCCGCTCAACGACGAGACCCGCAATCTCGTCGGCACCGGATTGCTGGCGAAGGCGAAGCCGGGCCTGATCGTCATCAACACCGCCCGCGGCCCGATCGTTGATCTCGACGCGCTGGCCGATGCGCTTCGCGAGGGGCGCATCGCCGGGGCCGGGCTCGACGTGCTGCCGCAGGAGCCGGCCGACCCGACCCATCCGCTGATCGCGGCCTGGAAGGCAGGCGAGCCCTGGGTGAAGGATCGCCTGGTCATCACCCCGCATGCGGCGTTCTACAGCCCCGCGGCGCTCGAGGACATGCAGCGGAAGGCGATCGAGGTCATCGTCGCTTATCTTCGCGAGGGCACGCTGATGAACTGCGTCAACCAGGAATACCTCGTCGGTCGGAAAGGGTAGGTCGCGTGAAGATCACCGAGATCGAGACCTTCGCGGTCGGCGCGGGCTGGAAGAACTGGCTGTTCGTCAAGGTCCACACCGACGCCGGCATCCACGGCATCGGCGAGGGCACCTTGAACGGCTTCATCCGCACCACCGAGGCCGGGATCCGCGAGCTCGAGCACCTCGTCGTCGGCGAAGACCCGCGGCGCGTGCGGGCGCTCGCCAAGCGCATGCTCGACAGCGTCTCGCTCGACGGGGGCCACATCCATCGCACCGTGATCGCGGCGATCGAGACAGCCTGCTGGGACATCCTCGGCAAGGCGCTCGGCGTGCCGGTCCACCAGCTGCTCGGCGGGCGGATGCGCGACAGCGTGCTCGGCTACGCCAACGGCTGGTACCGGACGGAGCGGACCCCCGAGGCGTTCCTCGCCGCCGCCCGCGGCGTCCTCGCCAAGGGCTTCAAGGCGTTCAAGCTCGACCCCTTCGGCACCGCGCAGGGCTTCATCAGCGAGCCGGAGCTGGCGCTGGCCGAGGACATCCTCCTGACGCTCCGCCGCGACCTGCCCGCAGACACCCGCATCCTCATCGACGTCCATGCCCGCTTCACCGAGGTCGAGGCCATCCGTCTCGCCCGGCGGCTGGCACCGATTGGCCTCTACTGGTGGGAGGAGCCGACCACCCGCGACCGCCAGGAGACCGTTCATGGCGTCGCCAGGGCGAGCCCGATCCCGGTGGCGACCGGGGAGATGTACGACACCGTCGGCCAGTTCTTCACGCTCGCCGAAGGCGGCGGCGTCAACATCTTCCAGCCCGAGCCGATGTCGCTCGGCGGCATCGCCAACACGCTCGCCGTCGCGGATGTCGCGCTCGCCCATGGCAGCTACATCGCCCCCCACCAGAGCGGCGGGCCGGTGGCGACCGCGGTGTGTCTCCAGCTTGCCGCCTGCGTGCCGAACTTTCTGATCCAGGAGCATTTCGACGCCTTCAACGAGCCGTGGACCCGCGACCTGGTCACCTGGCATCCGACGATCGATCCGGACAATGGCCATCTCTCGCTGCCGGACGGGCCTGGCCTCGGCATCGATCTCGACGTCGAGGTGGCGCGCCGCCACCCCTACGATCCGCAGGCCTACCTGAACATCTTCGACGACGGATGGGAGCGGCGTCTCGGCGCCGGTCGGGGTGGCGCGGGCGAGGAGAAATAGCGGTGCCGACGCCTCGTCGCGGCTGGCGCCGTGCTCAGAAATATAATATTATAACTCTATATCATGAGACGGGCCGTTCAGGCCCGCGACGCTGAGGGGAGGAATGGCGTGGCGGACAAGTCCGCGAACGGGAGCGGTGAATCGCGTGCGGTGCCGCTGGGTGACCGGTTGGTGCGGCTGCTTGCAGGGGGCGAGGTCGGCGTGCTGGCCGCGCTGATCATCATCATCGCCTTCTTCTATCTTCTGCAGCCCGCCTTCCTGTCGGAGCGCAATATCCGCGCGATCCTGACGGTCGTCTCCTTCGTCGGGATCATCGCGATCGGCCAGACGATTCTCCTCGTCAACGGCGAGTTCGATCTCTCGGTCGGCTCGGTGGCGGGGCTGAGCGCCGTGAGCAGCGCGCAGATGATGACGGCGCTGGCGCTGCCGGTGCCGGTCGCCATCCTCGGCGGCATGCTGGTCGGCGGCGGCGTCGGGCTGATCAACGGTCTGGTCGTCGTGCGCCTGAAGATCCCGGCCTTCATCCAGACCCTCGGCATGCTGTTCATCGGCCAGGGCCTGATCCAGGTCGTCACCA
>JAEVZM010000603.1 GCA_023392225.1 Pseudomonadota bacterium | reverse complement strand
CCCCGCCCGCCGGGCGCGGTGCGGCCGAGGGGCGGGCCGAGCGCGCGCTCGGCGCGATCGATCAGGGCATCGCAGCCGGCCGCCTGGCAGGCCTCGGCCCGGCACAGGCGGAGGACGTGCTCGCCCGCCGGCTCGGCGCGGAAGTCATGGTAGAAGGTGACGACGCCGTGCACCTCGGCCCGGCTGAGGTTCAGCGCCTCGGCGATCATCGGCTCGGCGGCGCGGTCGACATAGCCGAACGCCTCCTGCAGCGCGTGCAGGATCGGCAGGAGCGGCCCATCCTTCCCGATCTCCGACGCGATGATCTCCGTCGCGCGGGTCGCGTTCCATTGGCTTTTGGCCGGCATTCCGGTCCGTTTCCTCCTTAGAACGGACCATAGGTGTCGCGGAATCGCAGTCGATTCAATGGGGCGAGCGATATCACGCGATCAGGAAAGCTGATGGTGCAGCGCACTCACCGGCCGATCGTCACCGCCGCTTCGGACGGGACGATGGCGGGGCGATGCCCTCGGCGGCGAGACTCGCCGCAAGCTCGCGCGCCTCGGCGACGAGCGCCGTGACCAGCGGCGTCATCGGCTCGCGATGCAGGACAACCAGCCCGACCTCGTGGGTCGCCGCCGGCTCGACGATCGGGATCGAGCGGACACTGTCGGTCAGGCCCAGCGTCTCGGCGATCTTGGCCGGCATGATGCTCGACCACTTGCCGGTGCGGACATGGGCGAAGAGCACGATCATCGAGTTGGATTCGAGCGTCGGCGACGGCTCGCCCCCCGCCTCGCGGAGCAGCGCGTCGATGATCCGCCGGTTCTGCATGTCGGGGGTCAGGAGGCAGAGCGGAATCCGCCCGACCTCCGACCAGGTGACGCGGTCACGCTCGCCGAGCTCGCCGTCGCGGGCGGTCAGCAAGCGGTACTCCTCGCGATAAAGCGGCACGGTGTTGACCCGGCCGAGGGGCTCGTTGTCGAGGTAGGTTAGGCCGGCATCGACCTCGAGATTGTCGAGGAGGCGAAGCACCTCCGTCGAGGTCCGCGAGACGATGCTGAAGCGAACCTCGGGGTGCTTGGCCCGATAGGGCGTGGTCAGCATCGCCGTCATCGCCAGCGCGGTCGGGATCGCGGCGATCCGAACCTCGCCGGCAAGGCCGCGCTTCAGTGCGTCGATGTCCTCGTGCATGGCGCGGGCATCGCCGACGATGCGGCGGGCCCATTCGAGCACCCGCTCGCCCTCCGGCGTCAGCCCGGCAAAGCGCGAGCCGCGGTTGACGAGGCGGACGCCGAACCCGGCCTCGAGCTGCTTGACCGCTGCCGAGAGCGTCGGCTGGCTGACGCCGCAGGCCTCCGCGGCGCGGCCGAAGTGGCGCTCGCGCGCCAGCGCGATGAAGAACTCCAGCCGGTCGATCATGCTTCCTCCCCCGCGGGCGCCACCCTAGCAGACGATGCGCCGCTGGTCCGCACACGCCGGCGGCGCTCTCTCGGGGCTTGTACCGCGTGCGCCCGTGGGCCAAGAATGCGCCCCGCGACTACCCTCCCCCTCCGCTCGTCCGAAATGGATCGCCATGCTCCGCTTTTCAGCCAATCTCGGCTTTCTCTGGCCCGACCGCCCGCTTCTCGAGCGCATCGACGCCGCCGGCAAGGCCGGCTTCAAGGCGGTCGAGCTGCACTGGCCCTATGCCGTGCCGGCCGAGGACGTCGCCGCCGCCTGCGCGCAGCACGGCATCGCGCTCCTCGGCATCAACACCAATGTCGGCTCGGGCGACGACCCGCATGTCGGCCTTGCCGCCGTCCCGGGCCGGGAGGCGGATTTCGAGGCGCTGTTCGACCAGTCCGTGGCCTATGCGGTGGCCGCCGGCGGCACCGCCGTCCATGCCATGGCCGGCCGCGTGCCGGAAGCCGACCGTGCAGCGGGCGCCCGCGTGATGGTCGAGAACCTCAGGCGCGCCGCGCCCAAGGCCGAAGCCGCCGGACTCACGGTGCTGCTCGAGCCGCTCAACCCGTTCGACATGCCCGGCTATTTCTACTCCCGTGTTGAGGAAGCGCTGGCGATCATGGACCAGGTCGGCGCGCCCAACGTGAAGGTGATGTTCGACGCCTACCATGTCGGCCGCGTCGGCGACGACGTGCTCGGCTTCCTCGACCGCTACCGCGACCGCATCGGCCACATCCAGATCGCCGCCGTGCCGAGCCGGGCCGAGCCCGACGAGGGTACGCTCGACTACCGGCCGGTCTTCGCGCAGATCGAGGCCATCGGATATGACGGCTGGGTCGGCGCGGAATACAAGCCGCGCGGCGACACCGACGCCGGGCTAGCCTGGATGGCCAACCTGGGCGTGGCGGGCTGAGGCCGACGCCGACTGCTGGCCGGGCCGTCCGCCGGGCGACCTGAGCAGCGCGGCAATCGCCGTCGCCGACATCGGCTTGGCGAAGAAGAAGCCCTGGAAGGCCGCGCAGCCGGCCTTCTTGAGGAGCGTCGCCTCCTCCTCGGTCTCGACGCCTTCGGCCGTGACGTCGAGATCGAGCGCCTCGGCCAGCGCGATGGTCGCCTCGACCAGGCGCTGGACGCGCTCGTCGTTGCCGACGCCGACGATCAGCGAGCGATCGAGCTTCAGCTTGTCGAAGTTGAAGCTGCGCAGGTAGCCGATGCTCGAATAGCCGGTGCCGAAATCGTCCAGCGAGACCGAGATGCCGAGGCCGCGGATGACATCGATGGCGCGGCGCGCCTGCTCCGGATTGGCGATGAAGTAGGACTCGGTCACCTCGAGGTCGAGCCGCGACACTGGAAAGCCGGTTTCGCGAAGGATCGCACCAAGCTGGGTCTCGAAGTTCGGATTCTGGAACTGGGCCGGCGACACGTTGACGGACACCTTGACCGACGGCCAGGCCAGGCCATCGAGACAGGCCCGGCGAATGGTCCACTCGCCCAGCTCGTCGATCAGGCCCGACTGCTCGGCGATCGGGATGAAGGCAGCCGGCGGCAGCGGTCCAAGCAGCGGTCGATCCCAGCGGACCAGCGCCTCGACCCCGATGATGGTCCGCGTATCGGCGTCGAAGACCGGCTGATAGGCCAGCGACAGGCCGCCATCGCGGAGCGCCCGGCGGAGATCGGCGGCGATCTCCAGCCGCTCGTGCCGAACCGTGTCGATCACCGCATCGTAGACGAACAGACGGCTCCGCCCGTGCTGCTTGGCCTGGGCCATCGCTACGTCCGCGCGGCGCAGAAGCTCCTCCGCCGACGGTGTCGAATCGTCCGCGACCGCCACGCCGACGCTGGCCCCGACGCCGATCATCCGCCCGTCGACCTCGAAGGCGTCGGTCACGGAGTTGATCAGCCGCCAGCCGAGATCGCAGGCGATCTTCACCGCTCCCGGGCCGCTGACCACGACGGCGAACTCGTCACCGCCGACGCGGGCGATCAGATGGTCCTTCACTCGATCGCGGAAGCTCCGCGCCACCTCCTTGAGCAGGCGATCGCCGGTCTCGTGGCCGAAGGCGTCGTTGACCTCCTTGAAGCCATCGATATCGAGATAGACGACGGTCACCGGCGTCCCCTCGGTTCGGCGTGCCGCGATGGCGTCGTCGAGGGCGGCGACGACGGCCGCGCGGTTCGGCAAACCGCTCAGCGCATCGTGGGTGGCCGCGTGGTGGGCTTCCGCTTCGCGGCGCTCGACCTCCTGCATGCCGCGCAGCGCGATGGCGATCAGGAAGGCCATGGTCAGTCCGACCAGGGCAATCATGGTGAACACCGTCGGGCTCACCTTGCTGCGCGCCTGGTCCCCCAGCGTCGGCGGCGACCAGGCGAGCGCGCCGATCGCCTGGCCGGTGACGTCGTTGATCGGCAGCGAGTGCGCGTAGCCCGCATCGGCAGGAACCAGCTGCAGGTCGCCGATCAGGTAGTCCTGCCGCAGCCCCGCGACCGCGGCGGCATCGAAGGTCTTGGCGAGAACGAGCACCCGCGAGTCCTTCGGCATCGGCGAGAAGTCCCCGGAGAACGGGACCACGGTGCCGGCGGCAACCGCCGCGATGCCCCACTTGGTCTGCATCATGCTGGCGCGAACGTCATAGGTGACGCCGTCGCGGACGAGCGGCCGTATCAGCGTCGCGAAGCTCGAGCCGAACAGGTCGGCGGCCGCCCCCTGGACCGGCTCGCCCCGATGCACCGCGTAGAGGACGTCATCCCCTTCATCGAGCAGCACCGCGGTATCGAAGAACAGGTGGTCGGCAAGCGTGGTCGAGGTCGCGAACGTCTCGGCCATGAAGCCCTGATCCACGGTCCCGTAGATGTGCCGGACCGCATCGTCCCACTGGGCATAGTCGCGGTGGGTCTGTTCGATGTTGCGGATCGTCACCCCGAGCGCTGCCTCGACGGACCGGGTGGTCAGTCGGCTCTCGATGACGTTGACCTCGTTGGCCATCTCGCTCAGCGAGATCACGACGATGACCAGGGCACCGACGAGCACAGCCACTGCGGGAATGACCACCCGCAGTCCGAAACGCGCCGTCACCTGATCCCGATACGACATCGCCGCCACGCTCGTTCGGGGAATCTTCCCACGGTTAGTTCTAGCGCAGCGATGGCAGGCTGGATATCCCTGATGGGCCAAACAATTACGGCGAGCGGACCTCTATCAGAACGGGAGCGATGCGGCCAGATGCCCGTCTAAGGTTGTGGGGCGAGCGTGGGCTCAGCCGCCCGCCACCGCGCGGCGCTCGGGCTCGCGACCGATCTGGAAGCGCCGCTCCGGACCCAGGCGCTCAAGCAGCGCCGTGAGCTCCTC
>JAEVZM010000386.1 GCA_023392225.1 Pseudomonadota bacterium | reverse complement strand
ATCATGACGATCGCGATCGCGCCGATGCCGACGATCGCGGTCCACACGATGCGGTTGGCCAGCTTGAGACGGTCGCCGTCCATGGAACCTGTCGCGTCGCTCATCACATCCCCCTCTGCGCGCGATGGACAAGAGAAAACACGTATAAAGTGTAATATGGTTCGATGCAACCGAGATTGCGGCTGGCGGCGGTGCCGGCCGCGGCCATGCGCGCCCTTTACCCCTCCGGCGAAAGCCAATACATCCGGGGCCGATCCCCGCGTCCCAACAAGTTCGGCTTTTCATCCATGGGCAAGCGTACGCACTTCCAGCCGGTCCGCACGGCAGAGACCAAAACCCGCGTCGAGACCGACACCTTCGGTCCGATCGACGTTCCCGCCGACCGCTACTGGGGGGCGCAGACCCAGCGCTCGATCCAGAATTTCCCGATCGGCGGCGAGCGCATGCCCGAGCCGGTGGTGCGGGCGCTCGGCATCGTCAAGCGGGCCGCGGCCGAGACCAACATGGCCCTCGGCCAGCTCGACCCCAAGCTCGGCGCGGCGATCGTCGAGGCCGCCAACGAGGTGATCGAGGGCAAGCTCGACCGGCACTTTCCGCTGGTGGTGTGGCAGACGGGCTCCGGCACCCAGTCGAACATGAACGCCAACGAGGTGATCTCGAACCGGGCCATCGAGATTCTCGGCGGCGAGAAGGGCTCGAAGTCGCCGGTCCACCCGAACAACCACGTCAACATGAGCCAGTCGTCGAACGACTGCTTCCCGACCGCGATGCACATCGCGGCGGCGGAGGAGACGGTGCACCGGCTGGTGCCCTCGCTCCAGAAGCTCCGCAACGCGCTCAACGACAAGGCGCAGGCGTGGAAGGACATCATCAAGATCGGCCGCACCCACACCCAGGACGCGACGCCGATCACCCTCGGCCAGGAGTTCTCGGGCTACGCCCAGCAGGTCGAGAACGGCATCCACCGCATCGAGCAGACGCTGCCGATGCTGATGCAGCTCGCGCAAGGCGGCACCGCGGTCGGCACCGGGCTGAATGCGCCCAGGGGCTTCGCCGAGATGGTCGCCGACAAGATCGCCGCGATCACCGGCCTCAAGTTCACCTCGGCGCCCAACAAGTTCGAGGCGCTCGCCGCTCATGACGCGATGGTGTTCTCGCACGGCGCGATCAACACCGTCGCGGCGAGCCTGTTCAAGATCGCCAACGACATCCGCCTGCTCGGCTCCGGCCCGCGCTCCGGCCTCGGCGAGCTGGCGCTGCCGGAGAACGAGCCGGGCTCCTCGATCATGCCGGGCAAGGTGAACCCGACGCAGAGCGAGGCGATGACCCAGGTCTGCATCCAGGTGTTCGGCAACAATGCCGCGATCACCTTCGCCGACAGCCAGGGCCACTTCGAGCTCAACGTCTACAACCCGGTGATGGCCTACAATTTCCTGCAGTCGGTCGACCTGCTCGCCGATGCCGCGGTCGCTTTCACCGACAATTGCGTGGTCGGCATCACGCCGCGGCTCGACAACATCAAGTCGGCGCTCGACCGCTCGCTGATGCTGGTGACGGCGCTGGCGCCGAAGATCGGCTACGACAAGGCCGCCGAGATCGCCAAGACCGCCCACAAGAACGGCACGACGCTCCGCGAGGAGGCGGTTCGCCTCGGCTACGTCACGGCGGAGGATTTCGACGCCATCGTTCGGCCGGAGAAGATGATCGGGCCGGAGTAGGCTGACCGGCACTGGTGCGAAGGCCGACATGCGCATATCCTATGCGCATGTCGTTTGCCTGGAGTCGCCGCCATGCGTTCCGCTTCCCGCAATGCCGAATCCCCTAGGAAAAGATCGGTCAACGTGTCGGTCCGGGCCGATCTTGTGGATGAAGCCAGGGAACTGGGGACCAACATGTCGGCTCTCCTCGAATCGGCACTCGAGGACAGACACCGCGAGATACGTCGCCAGAAGTGGCGCGACGAGAACGGTGCCGCGATCAAGGCGTGGAACGCGTGGATCGATGAGAACGGGGTACCGTTCGAAGACCTGAGGCCATGGTAGGCCGCCCATCGCAGTATGACGTCTGTCCGGTGATCGGGCTGAGGGCGGGCAGTGCGGTCGATCTGGCCGTGGTATTGCGGGACGATCAACTCGCCGATCTGGCGACGCGGGTGGTTGCACCGCTCGTCGCGATCCAGGGACATGATATCGACCGCGCCACCGTGGCCCTCGAGCTGGATGGCGTGCGCTACCTGGTCGCGATTCATCTTCTGACGACGGTTCCCGTCCGCAATCTCGATCGGGCGATCGCCAATCTGCGTGGGCATGAGCGAGCCCTGAAAAACGCGCTCGATCTCGTCTTCTTCGGCATATGATCCCGTCATGACCGCCGAGATCGTCAATCTCCGGAAAGTCCGGAAGCAGAAGGCGAAGGCTGAGCACGACCGGCAGGCCGAGGCCAACCGGCGGCTGCACGGCATGACCCGGGCGGAACGCGACCGGATCGCCGAGGAGCAGCGTCGGCTCGACGCCCACGTCGCCGGCCATCGCCGCGACGACGATGGCGCGGACGGGTGAAGCGCTCCATCACCATCGACGGGCACCGCACCAGCGTCTCGCTCGAGGATCCGTTCTGGCAGGCGCTCAGCGAGATCGCGGCCGCGCGCGGGCTGAGCGTTGCAGCCAAGTTCGGCTTCATCGCCCACGACCGTGGCACGATGAACCTCTCGGCGGCGATCCGGACCTACGTGCTCGCCTGGTACCGGGACCGGGCGGCTACTGCGGCTGGCTGATGGTGAGCTGGCGGCCGCCGTCGGGTAGGCCGAGATCGAAGGGTGCCGGAGCTGCCGCCGGAGCCGCTGCCGGAGCGTGCGACGGCCGGAGCCGCGGCGTCACCGGAACGAAGTCGAGGGCGGGCTCAGACCGGGACTCGGCTTCGGGGGCGCTGGCGACGGCCGGTGCCGGCTGAAGGTCTATGACCGCGACGTTGCCGCCGGGCGATGGCGGGGCGGCGTCGGCACGCTGATCGGGGACCCGCCATCCGGCTGGCATCGCTGCGGCCCGGGCGGCCGCCTGCGCCGCCGCCGCATCGGCTGCATCGGCGGTGGTCCTCGCCGCGGGGGGGGGGGGGGGGGGGG
>JAEVZM010000369.1 GCA_023392225.1 Pseudomonadota bacterium | reverse complement strand
GGGCTTCGGGCTCCGCATCGGCCTCGTCATCGCCCTGCCGGTGATCGTGGCGAGCGCGCTGCTCGCCGGCCAGCTGCGGCGCACCGGGGCGCCGGACGCGCCGGTCCGGGCGACGTCCTAGCGGCGCGACATCGGGGGAGGGGAGGGTCATGGCTGCCGTCACGTCGCCTGCCTCGGGCATCGGCGCCCCATCGCCGGGCCTCCTCACGCCGCCGCGGCTGGTCATGGCCGTGTTCGTTCTCCACGCCTTCGGCTTCTCCAACATCTGGCCGCGCATCCCGGAGCTGCAGGCCCGTCTCGGCATCGGCCCGGGTGAGCTCGCCATCGCCATGCTCGGCCTGCCGGTGGCGACGGTGCTGGCGGTGCCGTTCGCCGGCACGCTGATCGCCTCCTTCGGCGCGCGCAGCATCCTCCGTGTCGCCCTGCCGGTCACCGTGCTCTCCATCGCCCTGCCGGGCTGGGCCTTCGACGTGACGAGCCTCTTCGTCTCGCTGTTCCTCATCGGCCTGTCCTACCCGGTGGTGGACATCGCCATGAACGTCGAGGCGGACCGGGTCGAGCGCGCCTGCGGCCGCCGCATCATGAGCACCTGCCACGGCTGCTGGAGCACCGGCGCGGTCGCCGGCGCGCTGGTGGCGACCGGCTTCGTCAGCCTCGGCATCCCGCCCGGCTGGCACCTCCTCATCGTCTCGCTGCTGAGCCTGCCCTTCGCCTTCCTCGTCCCCTGGCGCCTGCCCGAGGTCGGGCGGAGCCCGGCCACCGGCCGGATCGCCTTCACCCTGCCGTCGCGCCGCATCCTGCCGCTCTGCATGTTCCTGTTCGGCATGCTGATGGTCGAGGTGACGGCCCGGAACTGGGGGCCGGTCTACGTCACCGACGTCGTCGCCGCGCCGCCGGTCTATGCCGGGCTGACCTACACCGCCTTCGCCCTCTTCATGGCGCTCGGCCGCTTCGTCGGCGACCGGGTGGTCGACCGCTACGGCCCCGTCCGCGTCGCCCGCGCCTCGGCGCTCCTCGCCATCGCCGGGATCCTCCTCGTGATCTTCGCCGGCACGCCGATCCTGGTGGTGGTCGGCTTCGCCGCCGCCGGGCTCGGCGTCGCGACCGCGTTTCCGCTGTCGGCGACCGCGGCCGCCGGACGGGGCGACCTGCCGCCGGCGGTGAACGTCGCCGCGCTCCAGGTGATCGGCGTCGGCGCGTTCCTCCTCACCCCGCCGCTGGTCGGCGGCATCGCCGAGCTGGCCGGATTGCGCGTCGGCATCGCGATCGTGCTACCCATGCTCGTCGCCAGCATCGTCCTGGCGCGGGAGCTGGTGCGGAAGGTGGGGCCGTAGGAAGGCTCGGGGCCGACGATCGGGAGCGGACGCGTGGGGCGATGGAGATCGACTTTCCCATAGAGTTCACGGTTCTCGGAACTCCCGTCTCGTTCCAGGCGGCACGCGCCGCGTCAAGGGACCAGTGGAAGGCCCGCGTCCGGGCGGCGAGCTTCACCGCCATTCCGAAGCCTCACCTTGTTTCGAACGAGCGGATGTCGATCACCCTCTACTATCTGCCCGAGGATCGAATGCAGGGCGACATCGACAACATCGTCAAGCTTGTCCTCGACGCCCTCTGTAGGCACATCTATATCGATGATGCGCAGGTCGAGCGGGTGGTCGTGCAGAAATTCGAGCCCGGCAACATCTTCAATTTTCGCAGCCCATCAGCAGGTATGGCTGCAGCAATTAGTGGACCCAAGCCTGCCCTATATGTGCGTGTGTCCAACGATCCATTTGAGGATCTGAGATGACGTCGACGATGGAACGCGAAGTCCTTGATCATGAGGTGGAGCGGCTCAGGGCTGAGGGATACGACGTGTTTGTTGATCCCTTGCCGTCCCTCGTGCCGGAGTTCCTCGGCTCATACCGACCGGACGCCGTCGCTACGCGTGACAATCGTAGGATCGCGCTCGAAGTCGCGTCACGATCTGGGGCCACGCAGCACAAACTGAGCGAGGTGGCAGCGATCTTCCAGCGGCATCCCGAATGGGAATTCCGCATTGTCTGGGCGGAGCCGGTGGCAGGTGCCGCGCGCTTGCCCGTCCAGACAAAAGATGAAATTCGTGCGGCAATCTCAGAAATCCAGGGATTGCGAAGCGAGGGGCATTTCCGGCCCGCGTTTCTGTTGGGATGGGCGGCTTTCGAGGCTGCCGCGCGGGCTGTCGCCGAGGGTAGTTTTGAACGCGCCCAATCGTCGGGACGGCTCGTGCAGGTTCTTGGAGAACAAGGCTATCTTACGCCAGACGAGGCGGACGCAATGCGAAACCTTGCTGAGAAGCGCAATCGCCTCATGCACGGAATGCTCGATGCTCCTGTGGATGGCGGAGACATCGACCAACTCGTTCGGGCACTTGAAGCCATGATGGCGGAAATCTCAGCGTAGTCGCTTTTCCCCAAAGCGATGAGAATCCGATGCTGGGCGATCCAAGCTTGCCAACCTGGGAAGCCCGCTCAACTGGAAAGCCCGCTCAAATCGTCGTATCCCCATAGCCGTCCGCATATGAGCGCGGGCCAAGCCTGAGGGGAGACAACCAACGATGACGCATGCGATCCGTGTCCATGAGCCCGGCGGGCCCGAGGTCCTCACGTGGGAGGCGGTCGAGGTCGGCGAGCCGGGACCGGGCGAGATCCGCCTCCGTCACCTCGCTACCGGCGTCAACTTCATCGATTGCTACTATCGCGCTGGCCTCTATCCGCCGGCCGGCGGCTATCCCTTCGTCCCCGGGGCCGAGGGCGCCGGCATCGTCGAAGCGATCGGCGAGGGCGTCACCGGGCTCGTGCCGGGCGACCGCATCGTCTACCAGACCCATCTCGGCTCCTATTCCGAGGCGCGGCTTCTCCCCGCCGAGCGGGCGGTCAAGCTGCCCGACGGAATCGACCCCAAGGTCGCCGCCGCGGCGTTCCTCAAGGGCCTCACCGTCCAGTGCCTGATCCGGCGCACCTTCAAGGTCGAGGCCGGGCAGACGATCCTCTGGCACGCGGTCGCCGGCGGCGTCGGCCTCATCGCGGCGCAGTGGGTCACCGCGCTCGGCGCGACGCTGATCGGCACGGTCGGCGACGAGAAGAAGGCCGAGCTCGCCCGCGCGGCCGGCTGCACCCACGTCATCAACTACCGCACCGAGGATTTCGTCGCCCGCGTCCGCGAGATCACCGGCGGCGAGGGCGTCGACTGCGTCTACGATTCGGTCGGCAAGGACACGTTCGAGGGCTCGCTCGACTGTCTCAAGCCGCTCGGCATGTTCGCCTCCTTCGGCCAGTCCTCCGGCCTGCCGCCGCCGTTCTCGCTGTCGCTCCTCCAGAAGAAGGGGGCGCTGTTCGCCACCCGGCCGACGATCATGACCTATCTCGCCAAGCGGCCGGACCTCGAGCGCTCGGCCGCCGAGCTGTTCGAGGCGCTTGAGGCGGGCACGGTCAAGATGGCGATCAACCAGGAATGGCCGCTCAAGGACGCGGCGGAGGCCCATCGCGCCCTCGAAGGCCGGAAAACCACTGGCGCCACGGTGCTCATCCCCTGAATCCATGCACAGTTGATCGGCACGATGCCGAAAAATAGCGTTTGATCAGGTTTTGGGCATAATCCATTGTCGGTGAGGCAGAACCCGCCTTCCGCGGGTTCGACCTCGCGGCAAGCGCTGGTATGAGTAAGCAGGTGTCGCTCATGGGGCGACTGACGACCCACGTCCTTGATACGGCCCTCGGCCGTCCCGCTTCCGGCATGGCGATCGAACTGGTTCGACTCGGCACGGCGGAGCAGTCGCTCGTCTCGACGCGGACCAATGCCGACGGCAGGGTCGACCGGCCGCTGCTTGAGGGCGCCGACGTCGTGCCCGGCACCTACGAGCTGCGCTTCCACGCCGGGGACTATCTGCGGAGCACGCTCAAGTTGCCCGAGCCGCTTTTTCTCGACGTGATCCCGATCCGCTTCGGCATCGCCGCGCCGGACCAGCATTATCATGTGCCGTTGCTGCTCTCGCCGTACGGCTACAGCACCTACCGCGGAAGCTGAGCGGGAATGCGCAAGACGATCCGGTTCATTCGCAAGGGACGCATGGTCGAGCTGGCCGATGTGGCGCCGACCACCATGCTGCTCGACTATCTCCGGGAGACCGAGGGCCAGAAGGGCACCAAGGAAGGCTGCCGCGAGGGCGATTGCGGCGCCTGCACCGTGGCGGTGGGCAAGCTCCGCGAGGGCCGGCTGACCTACGAGCCGATCAACGCCTGCATCCAGCTTCTCGGCCAGGTCGACGGCTGCGAGGTGGTGACGGTCGAGGACCTCGCCGAGGACGATGGCGGGCTGCACCCCGTCCAGGAATCGATGGTCGACCACCACGCCTCGCAGTGCGGCTACTGCACGCCGGGCTTCGTGATGAGCCTCTTCACCCTATTCCACGCGACCCGGGGCGAGGTCAGCCGCGACCAGGTCAACGACTGGATCGCCGGCAATCTCTGCCGCTGCACCGGCTACCGGCCGATCGTCGACGCCGCAGTCGAGGCGTGCGGGAAGTCGCGGCGCGACCGCTTCGCCGCCCATTCCGGCGACACCGCCGGGCTGCTCTCCTTCCTCGCCGACAATGACGACCTGTTCATCGGCGACGATGCCGAGTTCATCGCCGCGCCGGCGTCGCTCGACAGCCTCGCCCGGCTCTACGAGCTCCACCCGGATGCGACGGTGGTGGCGGGGGCGACCGATGTCGGCCTCTGGATCACCAAGCAGATGCGGGACCTGCCGAAGATCATCCTGACCGCGCGGGCCCGCGGCTTCGACCAGATCGCGGATACCGGCTACGAGCTGATGATCGGCGCCGGGGCGACCTATTCGCAGGCCGAGCCGTATCTTCGTGCGCTCGACCCCGATCTCGGCGAGCTCCTCCGCCGCATCGGCTCCAAGCAGGTGCGCTCGGCCGGCACCATCGGCGGCAACGTCGCCAACGGCTCGCCGATCGGCGACACCCCGCCGGTGCTGATCGCGCTCGACGCCATGCTCGAGCTCCGGAAGGGCAAGGAGGAGCGTTCGATCCCGATCGAGACCTTCTTCATCGACTACGGCAAGCAGGACCGCGAGCGCGGCGAGCTGGTGACCGGCATCGTCATCCCCAAGCTCGCCAAGAACCACATCTTCCGCTGCTACAAGGTCTCCAAGCGCTTCGACCAGGACATCTCGTCGGTGATGGGCGCCTTCCGCTTCACCATCGGCGAGGACGGTGCGGTCACCGAGGCGCGGATCGCCTTTGGTGGCATGGCCGGCACGCCGCGCCGGGCGAAGCGGGCCGAATCCGCGCTCACCGGGGCGCAGCTCCGGGATTCGCGGGCCTGGGCGCGGGCCTTCGCCGCGCTCCGCGACGACTTCTCGCCGCTCGACGACCATCGCGCCAGCGCCCGCTACCGCACCGAGACCGCCCATGCGCTGCTCGGCAAGGCGCTGATCGAGGCGGCCGGCACGGCCTCCAACCGGACGCGGCTGGTCGGCCGGCGCGAGGTGGCCTGATGGCCGACGGAGCCCACGAGGACGGCAAGGGCCAGGAGGCGCTGGCGGTCGTCCGGAAGCCCCTGCCGCATGACAGTGCGATCAAGCACGTCACCGGCGGCGCGGTCTATACCGACGATATCCGCGAGCCCTCGGGCCTCCTCCATGCCGCGCCCGGCTACGCGCCGATCGCGGCCGGCCGCATCACCCGCATCGACCTCGAGGCGGTGCGGAAGGCGCCGGGCGTGGTGGCGGTGCTCACCGCGGGCGACATCCCGGGCCACAACGACATCAGCCCCAAGCAGATCGGCGACGACCCGGCGATCACCCCCGACAAGGTGATGTTCTACGGGCAGGTCGCCTTCGTCGTGCTCGCCGAGACCCGCGACCAGGCCCGGCATGCGACCCGGCTCGCCCGGATGGCGACCGCGCCGGGCATGCCGCTCATCGACGTCGACGACGCCATCGTCGCCGAGTCGCAGGTCCATCCCGACTACGGCTTCACCCGTGGCGACGTCGGCGAGGAGATCTCGCACGCCCCGCGCGACATCACCGGCGAGCTCCGGATCGGCGGGCAGGAGCACTTCTACCTCGAGGGCCAGGTCGCCCTCGCCATTCCCGGCGAGGACGGCGACATGATGGTCTACTCCTCGACCCAGCATCCGAGCGAGGTCCAGCACGTCGTCGCCCACGTGCTCGGGCTCGATTCCAACCAGGTCGTGGTCGAGGTGCGCCGCATGGGCGGCGGCTTCGGCGGCAAGGAGAGCCAGGCGACGCAGTGGGCGGTGCTCGCCGCGCTCGGCGCCCGCAAAACCCGCCGTCCGGTCAAGCTCCGGCTCGACCGCGACGACGACATGATCATGACCGGCAAGCGCCACGACTTCCGGGTCGATTATCGCGTCGGCTTCGGCAAGGACGGCATGCTGCGGGCGGTCGACGCGACGCTCTCCGCGCGTTGCGGCTATTCCGAGGACCTCTCCCTTGGGGTCATCGACCGCACGGCCTTCCACGCCGACAACGCCTACTTCTACCCGACCTGCCGCATCATCACCCGGCGGATGCGGACCAATACCGTGTCGAACACCGCCTTCCGCGGCTTCGGCGGCCCGCAGGGCATGGTCTTCGCCGAGCGGATGATGGACCACATCGCCTATGCCATCGGCCGCGACCCGCTCGACGTGCGCAAGGCCAACATCTACGGCGGCGCCGGCCGCGACCGGACGCCCTACAACATGCGGGTCGAGGACAACATCCTCCCCGAGATCATCAACGACCTCGAGCGGACCAGCGACTACTGGAAGCGCCGCCGCGAGATCGCCGAGTTCAACGCCGCGAGCCCGGTGCTGAAGAAGGGCATCGCGCTGACCCCGGTGAAGTTCGGCATCTCCTTCACCCTCATCCACCTCAACCAGGCCGGTGCGCTGGTCCACGTCTATCGCGACGGCTCGATCAGCCTCAACCACGGCGGCACCGAGATGGGGCAGGGGCTGTTCGTCAAGGTCGCCCAGGTGGTGGCCGAGGAGTTCGGCGTCGCGCTCGAGCGGGTCAAGATCACCGCCACCTCGACCGACAAGGTCCCCAACACGGCGCCGACCGCGGCGTCGTCCGGTACCGACCTCAACGCCCAGGCGGCGCTCAACGCCTGCCGCGCGATCAAGGACCGGCTCCGCGCCTTCATCCAGGAGACCCGCGGCGTCGCCCCCGAGCACGTGCATTTCCGCGACAACAAGGTGCTGATCGGCAACGAGGCGATCGAGTTCGGGCAGCTCTGCGAGGCCGCCTATATCGCTCGCGTCTCGCTGTCCTCGACCGGCTTCTACAGCACCCCCAAGATCCACTGGGACCGGGCCAAGGCGACCGGGCGGCCGTTCTTCTACTTCGCCTACGGCGCCTCGTGCTCCGAGGTCACCGTCGACACCATGACCGGCGAGATGAAGGTCGACCGGGTCGACATCCTCCACGACGTCGGCAAGTCGCTGAACCCGGCGATCGACATCGGCCAGATCGAGGGCGGCTTCATCCAGGGCATGGGCTGGCTGACCACCGAGCAGCTGGTCTGGGATTCGGCCGGGCGGCTGCAGACCCACGCGCCCTCGACCTACAAGATCCCGACCGCCTCCGACACGCCGGCGGATTTTCGCGTCTCGCTCTACGAGTCGGGTGGAAATCGCGAGGATTCGATCTATCGTTCCAAGGCGGTGGGAGAACCACCGCTGATGCTCGCGACATCGGTCTTCTCCGCGATCACCGACGCGATCGCCAGCCTCAAGCCGGCGATGATGCCGCGGCTCGATGCGCCGGCGACCCCGGAGGCGATCATGCGGGCAATCAGGGCGACCAACGCCGGAGACAGCTGATGCGGGTCTGGCCGCGCCTTCTCGAATCCATCGACCGTCACGGTGCGGCGGCGATGGTGACGGTTGCGGCGGCCCGCGGCTCCTCGCCACGCGAGGCGGGCGCGCGGATGATCGTCAATCCCGACGGCACCTTCACCGGCACGATCGGCGGCGGGACGCTCGAGTGGCGGGCGATCGCGGAGGCGCAGGCGATGCTCGCCCGGGACGCCGGCGCGCGGGCGGAGGTCCGCCGCATCGCGCTCGGGCCCGAGC
>JAEVZM010000276.1 GCA_023392225.1 Pseudomonadota bacterium | reverse complement strand
TTCCTCACCGGCGCGTCAGGCTAGCGGCCGGTCCCGGCAGGCAGCGTAGCTGTCCGCCCAGGGCCTCAGCGCCTCGAAGGTGGCGCTGGCGGCGAGCACGTCGGCGTCGGCGTAGCGACGGCCGATGATCTGCATGCCGACCGGCAGTCCCTCGACCATGCCTGCGGGGATCGACGCCGCCGGGTGTCCCGTGAAGTTGACCGGATAGGTGAGGCACCAGCCGATCAGCGGATCGACCGCCTCGCCGTTGACCTCGCGCGGACCCACCGTATTGCCGTCCGTGGCGTTCTTCACCGGAAGCGCGGCGAGCGTCGGCGTGACGATCAGGTCGTAGCTCGCGAAGGCACCTTGGAGCGCATCGTAGACCTCGCTGCGGATGCCCTGGTCCCGGTGGAGGTCGGTGATCGTCATCTTCTGGCCGATCTCGATCCAGTGCAGGAACTCGGGCGGGAAGTCGTCGGCGTGGTCCCTGAGAAGGTCGAGGCCGAAGCTCTTCATCGTCTCGAACGTGCCGATGTTGAGCGGCATCATCAGCCGCGACCAGGCGTCGCTCAGCTCACGCTGGCTCCGCTTGATGCCGAGCTTGACTGGCTCGACATGGGCGCCCGCCGCCTCGAAGGCACGCACGGCATCAGCCACCACCGCGGCGATGCGGGGATCGACCGGGAAGACGTCGAAATCGGCGCTGTAGCCGATCTTCCAGCCCTTGATGTCGCGCTTCATCAGCGCGGCGAAGTCGGGTTTCTCGTCGAGCGCCAGCGGATCGGCCGGGCTGTAGCCGGAGAGGGCGGTGAGCGCGATCGCGGCGTCCTCGACCGTGCGGGTGATCGGGCCTTCATGGACGAAGGGCAGGTCGCCGGCGAAGGCGTTGGGGCGGATTACCACCGGCACCCGGCCGTAGGAGGCCTTGTAGCCGTAGACGCCGCACCAGGCGGCGGGAATGCGGATCGAGCCGCCGGCATCGGTGCCCTCGGCGAGCGGCAGCAGGCCGTCGGCGACCGCGGCGGCGCTGCCGCCGGACGAGCCGCCGGAGTTGCGGGTGGTGTCGAACGGGGTGCTCGTCGGCCCGAACAGCGGGTTGTCGCAGGTGCCGCGGAGCCCCATCACCGGGGCGTTGGTCTTGCCGACGAGGATCGCGCCGGCCTGCTCGATGCGCTCGGCGAACGGGCAGTACCACTGGGCGATGTTGTTCTTGAGGGCGCGGACGCCGCCGAAGGTGGTCGGCCAGCCGGGCTTGAAGTCGAAGAGGTCCTTGATCGCCGCCGGCACGCCATGGAGAGGGCCGAGCGGGTCGCCGCGCATCACCGCGTCCTCGGCCGCCCTGGCATTCTTCCGGGCCCCTTCGGGGTCGAGGAAGATGAGGGCATTGAGGCTCGGGTTGCGGGCCGCGATGCGCTCGAGCGTCACGTCCATCACCTCGACCGGGGAGACCTCCTTCGCCCCGATCCGGCGCGCCAGCTCCGCCGCGCTCACATATGCCAGGTCGTCTCCCGCCATGATCGTTCCCTCCCGGTCTTGTAGTTGTTTGCTATTCGTCGAGCCGGCGCATCAGGTCGTGCGTGCGGGCGTAGATGTCCTTGAAGACTTCGTATTGCCGAGCATAGACGCCGGCGGGACCGGCATCGGCGACGATCTCGGAGGCGACCGGGTTCCAGGTGCGGATGTCCTCCTTCCGCGCGTCGCCCACGGCCAGCGCGGCGAGGAAGGCGTCGCCGTAGCTCGCGCCGATCGTCTTGTCGCGGAGGATCTGGGTGCGGCCCGAGATGTCGGACGGCGCCTGCGACCAGACCCGGTTCTTGGTGCCGCCGCCGACCGCGTAGATCGCCCGCGGGGCGGCGCCGGCATCGACATAGGTCTCGAGCACGTGGTTGGTGCCGTTGGCGATGCCCTCGAGGAGCGCCCGGTAGATGTCGCCGCGGCTGTGGGTGAGGTTGAGCCCGAACAGCACGCCCTTGGCGAACGGGTCGTGGATCGGCGTCCTCTCGCCCGAGAAATACGGCAGGAGGACGAGGCCCTTGGCGCCCGGCGGCGAGCCTTCGGCCTCGGCGGCAAGCGCGATCATCGCCGTCGTCGGGTCGAGGTCGCGCGCGAGCGTGTCGCGGAACCAGTGGGTGAGGGTGCCGCTGGTGGCGAGCCCCGACATTGAGGCGTGCTGGCCGGGAAACAGCCACGGCGCGTACCAGAGCCGCTTGTCGCGGACGCGGCTCGGCGTGATGGCGATGATGAAGATGGTCGAGCCGTACATCAGCATCATGTCGCCCGGGTCGAGCACCCCGACGCTGACCGCCTCGGCAGCCGCGTCGATGGTGCCGACGATCACCGGCGTGCCCGCGGCAAGTCCGGTCTCCTCCGCCGCGCGGGGCGTGACGCCGCCCGCCACGTCGGTGGTCCAGGACGGCGCCGGCAGCCGCTCGAGGTCGACGATCTCGCGGGTGAGGGCGTCGCCATAGGCGAGCTGGTCGACGAGGTAGAGCGGGCTGGTGCTCGACGCCGAGTAGTGGTCGATGGTGTAGGCGCCGGTGAGGCGGTGCACGAGGTAGGAGGTCGAGTTGAGGATCTTGTGGGTGCGGGCGAAGATCTCCGGCCGATTGCGCTTCAGCCACAGGATCTTGGGGCCGACCGACTGCGAGGTGAGGGCGTTGCCGCAGCCGTCGAGGATCGCGTCCTCGCCGATGCCCGCGGTCAGCTCCTCGATCTCGCGGGCGGCGCGGGTATCGACGCCGTAGAGCACCGCGTTCATCAGCGGCGCGCCGTCGGCGTCAACCGGCAGCATGCACGGGCCGATGGCGCTGATGCCGACGGAGCGGATGTCGGTCGGCGCGATGCCGCTCTCGGCGATCAGCTTCCGCGAGATGGTGGTGACGTCGCCCCACCAGTCCTCCTC
>JAEVZM010000250.1 GCA_023392225.1 Pseudomonadota bacterium | reverse complement strand
GAGGAGGAGAAGGATGGCGACGATCACGACGCCACAAGCGATGGCCACCGTGATCGGCGTGCCGAGGCGCAGATAGGCGTGCTGCAGCGTGTCGATATCGGCCTGGAGCCCGGTGGCGAGGTCGGCGCCGCGCCGATCCTCGAGGCCGGCCGGGGCCAGTGGCTCGAGGCGGCGGAAGAGCCAGAGGCGCAGCCCTGCGAGCAGCCGGAAGGTCGCCTCGTGGCTCAGCAGCCGCTCGCCATAGCGGCCGCCGGTGCGCAGGATCGCGAAGAAGCGGATGCCGGCAGCCGGCAGGAAGTAGTTCATCATGCCGGTGGTCGCGCCGGCGATCGCCATCGCCGCGATGAACCAGCCGGCGATCGCCATCAGCCCGACGCTGGCGAGAATGGTGACGCAGGCGACGGCCCCGGCGAGCAGCATCCAGCCGCGATAGGGGCGGGCGAGCCCGAGCAGGCGGCGGCCGACGCCGCGATCCTGGCTCATGGGTCGAGCCCCGCATCGGCGAGCAGCCGCGCGAAGCGGTGCCCGTCGGCCTCGAGCTCGGCCCGCGGCCCGGCTTCGACGACCCGTCCGCCATCCATGAAGACGATCCGGTCGGCAAGCTTCACCGTCGCCAGCCGGTGGGCGACGAGCAGCGTCGGGCGGCCCTCGGCGTGGCGCCGCACCGCGCCGCTCACCAGCGCCTCGGTCTCGCGGTCGAGCCCGGCGGTGCCCTCGTCCATGATCACGACGCGCGCGTCCCGCTTGAGGAAGGCGCGGGCGAGGGCGATGCGCTGCACCTGTCCGCCGGAGAGCGTCTGGCCATGCTCGCCGAGCGGCGTGTCGTAGCCGTCGGGAAGCGCCGCGATGAAGCCGTCGGCGGCGGCCAGCTCCGCCGCCGCGCGCACCTCGGCCCGGTCGATCGAGACGTCGCCGAGGCGGATGTTGTCGAGGATCGAGCCGTCGAACATGTGCGGGCGCTGCGGCACCACGGCGACGGCCTTCAGCCACCAGTCGGGGTCGAGCGTCGCGAGGTCGTGGCCGCCGACCAGAATCCGCCCCGCCTGGGGCCGGAGGAAGCCGAGGAGGAGCGCGAGGAGGGTGCTCTTGCCGGCGCCGCTCGGCCCGACCAGCGCGGTGATCTCGTCGGGCGGCAGGTGGAGGGAGGCGGATTCGACCGCCGGCCGTCCCGGCTCCCACTCGTAGCGGACGGCCTCGCAGTCGATGGCGATCGTGGCGCCGAGCGCCGGCCGCGCGTCGCCGGCCGGCACGGCCGGGGGGGCGAGGAGGGCGAGCACCTTCTCGGCCGCGGCGAGCGCTTCCATGCGGGCGTGGTAGTCGGTGCCGAGCTGCCGGAGCGGGGCATAGAATTCGGGTGCCAGCAGGAGCACGAAGAACGCCGTCTCGAAATCGAGCATGCCGTCGAGTAGCCGGAAGCCGATCAGCACCGCCACCACGGCGATGCCCACGGTGGCGAAGAACTCGAGGGCCAGCGACGACAGGAAGGCGACCCGCAGCACCGCCATGGTGCTCCGGCGATAGTCCTCCGATGCTGCGGCGAGGCGGTCGGCCTCGCGGTCGCCGGCGTTCAGCGCCTTCAGCGTGGTGAGGCGTTGCAGGCTGTCGAGAAGCTGCGCCGAAAGACGGGCGAGGCGGCGCCACTGGCGCTGGTTGAGCCGCTCCGCCCCGTGGCCGAGCAGGATCATGAAGATCGGGATGACCGGCGCGGTGGCGAGCAGCACCAGGCCCGAGATCCAGTCGCGCGGCAGCACCACGGCAAGGATCACCAGCGGCAGCGCGGCGAGGACGCCGAGATGGGCGAGGAAGCGCGAGACATAGGGGTCGAGCGCCTCGACGCCCTCGATCACCACCGCCGCGGCGTCGCCCGATGGCAGCCGCGCCAGCCCGGCCGGTCCCACGGACTGGAGATGACGGAGGAGGTCGCGCCGGACCTCCGTCTTCACCTCGCTCGCCGCGGCGATGGCGCTTCGGTCGGCGGCGTGGACGAGGATTGCGCGGAGGACGAGAAGGGGCAGGACCGGGAGCAGCCACGGCACGGCGGTGGCGAGCGGCGCACCGTCCATGACCACCGGCGCGATCGCCCGGGCCAGCAGCCAAGCCTGGGGCACGACGAGCACGGCGGCAAGGGCCCCGAGCACGGAGGCGGTACGGACCTTGCGGCCGGCCGTCGCGCTCGACTGGTCGCGCAGCCAGCGCTCGGTCGCGCGTCCCGGCCTGGATGGGGCGGCCTCGTCCGTATCGGTCATGGCGGGGTCAGCCACACGTCGCTACCGCCTGCCGGCGGGCAGGGCTCGGGCAGCTGTTGGGAGACGGGCACGCCCAGGTCTTCGGCGCTGAGGTTCCGGGGCGCTCAGGTCCGGGGCTTGTCGCTCTGCGCCGCGGGAACCACGACGCTCACCATGTCGGCGCGCTTGGCAGCGTCGCCGCCGGACGCGGACTTGGCCGCGTCCTCCTGCGCCTCGAAAAGGACGCCCGCTGCGGTCGCCACCAGCACCATGACCCCGGTCCCGAGCAACCACGACAGGTACCAGGGGCCGTAGTCGCCGAGGATGATCGCGATCAGGATGGCGAGCGCCGCGACGATCAGGGCAATGACGTATTGCAGGAACAAGGGTCCGCCCTCCTCAGTACGCGTGGTCCGACGCTTCGACTTCGGCCGTGTCGACCTTGCCGCGCATCACCCAGAATGCCCAGGCGGTGTACCAGACCACCAGCGGCATGAAGATCAGCGTGAACCCGAGCATCCAGGCCAGCGTCCTGAGGCTCGAGCTCGAGTTCCAGACGGTCAGGCTGTGCGACGGCTCCGTGATCGACGGCATCATGAACGGGAACATCGCCGCCCCGACGGTCGCGATGACACCGGTCCAGGCCAGCGCGCCGAGCCACCAGGCGACGATCGGATGCCGGAAGTGGTTGGCGAGCGCGCCGAGCAGCAGTGCCGCATAGGCCAGGGCCGGGAACGCCCAGAGCCAGGGATAGACGGAGAAGTTGTCGAGGAGGCTCCCGCCGCGCTTGGCCGTCTGGTGCAGCGGCGTCTGGGCGATCGCGGGATCGGGGGAGGTGACCAGGTGGTAGCCCTGCATGGTCGAGACCCAGATTCCGCCGATGGTGAAGAGGATGATGGCGGCGAGGGCGCTCACCACCGCCGCCTTCCGGGCGCGGTCGCTGATCGGCGGGTGCGTGCCGCTGGCAAGGCGCGTGGCGCCCATGTAGACGGCGAGCACCACCGACATCAGGCCGCAGAGGATCGCGAAGGGGTTGAACAGGGCGATGAAGCTGCCGGTGTAGTAGGAGACCATGCGCCAGTCGAAATGGAAGGGGACGCCCTGCAGCACGTTGCCGATGGCGGCGCCGAACACCAGCATCGGCACGAGGCCGCTGATCAGCAGCGTGAGGTCCCAGAGGTTCCGCCACTTCTCTGACGGCATCTTGCTGCGGTACTCGAAGCCGAGCGGGCGCACGATCATCGCCCATAGCAGCACCAGCATCACGACATAGAAGCCGGAGAAGGCCGTGGCGTAGACCAGCGGCCACGCGGCGAAGATCGCGCCGCCACCGAGGATGAACCACACCTGGTTGCCGTCCCAGTGCGGGCCGATGACGTTGATCGCGACCCGCCGCTCGGCGTCGGTCCGCCCGACATAGCGCAGGATCGTGCCGACCCCCATGTCCATCCCGACCATCGTACCGATGCCGATCAGGAGGACGCCGAGCAGCACCCACCAGAGAACCTTGAGGAGGACGAAGGCGTCCGTGGCAAGAAGCTGTTCCATGTCAGGTGGCCGCCGCCAGTTGGCCGGAAGGCGCAGCCGCCTTCGGCGCGTGGTCCTCGGGCCCCTTCCGGATGAAGTAGAGCATGAGGAACATCTCGACGATCGCGAAGATCGTGTAGAGCAGGATGAAGCCAGTCAGCGAGAAGATCATGTAGGTCTCGCTATGGGTCGACACCGACAGCCAGGTCGGCAGCACCTCGTAGACCGTCCACGGCTGTCGGCCGATCTCGGCGACCACCCAGCCCGCTTCGCCGGACAGAAACGGCACCGGGATCATCAGCACCGCGATCCACAGGAACCACCGATGGCGCTCGACCTTGTGGGACAGCGTCATCAACGTGCCGAGCACCAGATAGGCGAGCATCAGGAGGCCGAAGGCGACCATGACGCGGAACGCCCAGAACACCAGCCAGACGTCCGGGATCGTCTGGAGCGCGGCGGTTTCGATGTCCGCCTCGGTGATCTGGCTCATGTCGCCGTCGGGCGCGTAGCGCTGGACGAGGAAGCCGTAGCCGACATCGTCGCGATGCGCCTCGAACTGGGCGAGGGCCTCGGCGTCCTGCGGGTTCGAGCTGAGGCGCTTCATGGCCTCGACCGCGGGGATGCCGTTGCGGATGCGCTCGCGCGCCTGCGCCTCGAGCTCGTCTGCGGCCGGAACGGTCCCGTCGAGCGAGTGGGTCACGAGCAGCGACAGGGCGGCCGGGATCTGGAGCTCATAGAGGTTGCGCCGCTCAGTCTGGGAGGGGAAGGCGATGAGATTGAAGGGCATCGGCGCTTCCTGCTTCTCCCACAGCGCCTCCATCGCGACCAGCTTGGTGGGCTGGACGCGGGCGCCGACGAAGCCGAGCGCGTCGCCGAGGGGGACGAGGCCCGCACTGCCGAGCACGCCGAACACCGCCGCGACCCGGAAGGAGCGGCGGGCGAACTCGAGATGGCGACCCTTCAGCATGTAGAAGGCGCTGATGCCGCAGACGAAGATCGCGGCCGTGACGTACCCGGCGAGCACTGTGTGGACGAACTTCGCCTGGGCGTCGGGGTTGAAGAACAGGGTGCCGAAGCTGTCGAGCTCCATGCGCATCGTCACCGGGTTGAACGACGACCCCTGCGGATGCTGCATGAAGCTGTTGGCGACGAGAATCCACAGTGCTGACAGGTTCGAGCCGATCGCCACCATGTAGGTGACGATCAGGTGCTGCGCCTTCGACAGGCGCTCCCAGCCGAACACCATCAGGCCGATGAAGGTCGACTCGAGGAAGAAGGCCATCAGGCCCTCGATCGCCAGCGGCGCGCCGAAGGTGTCGCCCACGAAGCTCGAATAGAACGACCAGTTCGTGCCGAACTGGAACTCCATGGTAAGGCCGGTGGCCACGCCCAATGCGAAGTTGACCAGGAGCAGCTTGGCCCAGAACTGGGCCATCTGCTTGTAGATCTCACGGCCCGTCGTCACGTAGACCGTCTCCATCACCGCGAGGATCACGGTGAGGCCGAGAGTCAACGGGACGAACAGGAAGTGGTAGAGGGCGGTCGCCGCGAACTGCCAGCGCGACAGGTCGACAACGAGGTCATTCACCATGGGTCGGTCCTTTCACAAGAGACCCGGACCCCGTCAGACAGGCCACGCTGCAATCTCGCGCGGCCACTTTTTCCCGAGGCCTCCAATCGAGAATGTGTCCATTCTGCGTCGCGGGTCAACCGTGCTGGGCCGGGGCGTGTCGCCACACCCCGTCGCGATTTGCGGCCGCGACGGGGGCGGGAAGAGGGGGGAACGGCGGCAGGCGCGGGCGACCGTTACCGGTCGCGCCGCGCCAGCGCTTCCCCGACCTGGCGGTGATGCGCGACGGCCGGGCTCTCGCCGAAGTCTTCGAGCTCGTAGAAGGGACGGATCTCGATCTCGCTGATTTCGGCATGCGGCTCCGGCACGCGCTTCATCCAGGCGATCGCCTCGTCCATCGACTTGACGTCGATGATCCAGTAGCCGGCGATCAGCTCCTTGGTCTCGGCGAACGGGCCGTCGATGACCGTCCGGCGCTCGCCGTCGATCCGGATGCGGACCCCCTTCGAGGTCGGCTTGAGGCCGGCGCCGTCGAGCATGATCCCAGCCTTCACCATCTCGTCGTTGAAGGCGCCCATGGCGCCGAGCTGCGCTTCCGTCGGCATGATCCCGGCCTCGGAATCCCTGCTTGCCTTCACGATCACCATGAAACGCACGTCGTCCTCCTGTCTGCCGTGCGGGGCGCGCTCCGCTCCCCGCGTCACTGTCGACGACGAACCGGCGACGGCGGATTCGACACGGCCGGCCGCCAGCGGCTTGAATCCGGATCGGAACTGGTAGAGAACGCCCCCATTCCGTCCCCGAACATGTGAGCGTCCCTGTCATGGCCCGCACGGCTCTTCTCAACGTCATGGTCAATGCCGTGCTCAAGGCCGGTCGCGGCCTCGCGCGCGATTTTGGCGAGGTCGAGAACCTCCAGGTCTCGCTGAAGGGGCCTGGCGACTTCGTCTCCGCCGCCGACCGGCGCGCCGAGCAGGTCCTGATGGCCGAGCTGCAGAAGGCCCGCCCCACCTACGGCTTCCTCGCCGAGGAGAGCGGCGAGACCGAGGGCCAGGATCGCGGCAACCGATGGATCATCGATCCGCTCGACGGCACGATGAACTTCCTCCACGGCATCCCGATCTTCGCGATCTCGGTGGCGCTCGAGCGCGAGGGCCAGATCGTCGCCGGCGTCGTCTACAACCCGGTGCTGAACGAGCTCTACACCGCTGAGAAGGGCACCGGCGCCTTCCTCAACGATCGGCGTCTCCGCGTTGCCCGGCGTTCGAAGCTCGAGGACGCCGTGGTGGTGACCGGCATGCCGCAGCTGGTCCGCCCGGGCCAGGACGCCTACCTCGCCGAGCTGCGCGTCGCGCTGTCCAAGATCGCCGGCGTCCGCCGCACCGGCTCGGCCGCGATGGATCTCGCCTGGGTGGCCTCGGGACGCTTCGATGGCATGTGGCAGCACGGCCTCTCGGCCTGGGACATCGCCGCGGGCCTCCTGTTCGTGCGCGAGGCGGGCGGCTACGTCACCGACGCCGCCGGACAAGACACCTCGCTGGTCACCGGCACGGTGGTTGCGGGGAACGAGCCGATCCATCGCGCGCTCGTCGCCCTGGTCGCCGGCGCCGCGAAATAGCGCCGATACGCGGCAATATGACCAAGCCCACTGCTTTTCCGCAGTCGCGCCGTTAATTTGCCGTTTCTCTCTGGCCGCAATAAAGGTAAGAAACCAAGGCTGTAGAGGAAAGGTCCGGTCATTGCGTTTGTTCGGAACTCGCCGCTCCCGCGAGTACGACCCGTACAAGCTCGCGACGCCACAGATTTATCTGTGGCGGATGATCATATTCCTGATCATCTCCGGTTTCATCGCGCTGATCCTCTACCGTCAGGCCTACGAGGCGTTCCTCGCCAATCCGGGTCTGAACGGCGTGATCGTCGCGGTGCTGCTGATCGGCATCGTGCTCGGTTTCCGGCAGGTGATGCGCCTCTATCCCGAGATCCGCTGGGTCAACACGTTCCGGGTGGCTGAGCCCGGCGTCGAGGTCGACCGGCCGCCGATCCTCCTGGCGCCGATGGCGACGCTGCTCGGCGACCGTATCGGCCGCATGGCGATCTCGACCCAGACCATGCGGTCGATCCTCGATTCCATCCAGATGCGCCTCGACGAGGACCGCGACATGTCGCGCTACCTCGTCAGCCTGCTGATCTTCCTCGGACTGCTCGGCACCTTCTGGGGCCTGCTGCAGACCGTGTCGGCGGTAGCCCACACCATCCAGAACCTCGACGTGTCCTCCGGCAATACCGGGGTGATCTTCGAGGACCTCAAGGCCGGCCTCACCGACCCGCTGAGCGGCATGGGGACGGCGTTCTCGTCCTCGCTGTTCGGTCTCGCCGGCTCGCTGATCCTGGGCTTTCTCGACCTTCAGGCCGGGCAGGCGCAGAACATGTTCTACAACGACCTCGAGGACTGCCGCTCGACGGGCACCGACCGCGATCCCGACATGGGCGAGGGGCGGGGGGGAACGACGGCCGAGGATCTCCGCATCGCCATCGAGCGACTGTCGCGGGCGATCCAGGACGGGCAGGCGCAGCCGATCGATACCGGCTCGACGCAGCGCGCCAATGCGGCCATGGCAGAGCTCGCCGGGGGCATCCGCGATCTGGTCCAGCATGTGCGGAGCGAGCAGCAGGTGGTGCGGAACTGGGTCGAGGCCCAGTCCGAGCAGCAGCGCGAGCTCCAGCACCTCCTCGAGACCATCTCGCGGGCGCTGCAGACCCCGGTGGGAGAATAGATGGCTGCGAGAGTGCGGCGCGTCACGGCGCGCACCGAGTACTGGCCGAGCTTCGTCGACGTTCTCACCAACCTCCTGCTCGTCTTCGTCTTCCTGCTGTCGATATTCGCCCTGATGCAGTTCCTGCTCAGCCAGGAAGTATCGACCAAGGACGAGGTGATGGCGCGGCTCAACGCCCAGATCGCCGAGCTGACCGAGTTGCTGGCGCTCGAGCGGGCGAGCTCGGGCGAGGTCAACGACAACATCGCGACGCTGCAGGCGAGCCTCTCGGCGGCGCAGAGCGAGCGCGACCGGCTGCAGGGCCTGCTCGACAGCCAGTCGGATGTCGCGAGCTCCGCCGGTGACCGGGTGGCGGAGATGAGCGCCCAGCTCGAGGACGCCAACCAGGAGAGCCAGCGGGCGCTCGCCCAGGTCGAGCTGCTCAACCAGCAGATCTCGGCTCTCCGCCGTCAGATCGCGGCCCTGGAAGATGCCCTCAACGCCTCCGAGGATCGCGACCGCGAGAGCCAGACCAAGATCGCCGATCTCGGTCGCCGGCTGAACGTGGCGCTGGCGCAGCGCGTCCAGGAGCTCAGCCGCTACCGCTCCGACTTCTTCGGCCGGCTCCGCGAGATCCTCGGCGACCGTCCCGACATCCGCATCGTCGGCGACCGCTTCGTGTTCCAGTCCGAAGTGTTCTTCGAGACCGGCTCCGACCAGATCGGGGCCGCCGGCCTCGAGGAGCTCGACAAGCTCGCCGACGCCATCGTCCAGCTCAACCAGGAGATTCCGGCCGACATTCCCTGGGTGCTGCGCATCGACGGCCATACCGACAAGCGGCCGATCACCAATCCCGACGGCCGGTTCCGCAACAACTGGGACCTCTCGGCAGCCCGCGCCATCTCGGTGGTGCAGCACCTCGTCGCCGACGGCGTCCCGGCCGCCCGGCGGGTCGCGGCGGGCGTGGGCGGGGACCAG
>JAEVZM010000496.1 GCA_023392225.1 Pseudomonadota bacterium | reverse complement strand
GCCCTTTTCCTTGCCCTTGCCCTCGTCCACCGCTGCGGCGAAGTCGAAGCCGTTGGCCCGGCCGAGGAACTCCGGCAGGTGCGGCACGTAGTCCTCCGCCCCGCCGCCGCCGGTCGCGACGGCCCCGGCGAAGCTGTTCTTCACCGCGTTGCCCACCGGATTGGCCAGCGACACCGCATCGGCCATCGCCTCGAGATACTTCAGATCCTTGAAGGCATTGGACAGCGTGAAGCGATGCGCCTGGCGGTTGCCGCCGACCACGCATGACATGAAGGTCTGGTAGAAGCCGCTGTCCATCCGGCCACCGCGGATGACGCTGTCGAAGCGCTGCGGCGAGATGCCGACCTTGGCACCCAGCACCAGCGCCTCGGCGTAGATCGCGGCATAGCCGAGCGAGAGGAAGTTGTTGAGGAGCTTCATCTTGTGGCCGTCGCCGACCGTGCCGATGTGGACCACCTTGCCGGCCCAGGTGTCGATCACCGGCTTGATGCGCGCGAACACCTCGTCCTTGGCGCCGACCATGGCGTCGAGCGTGCCCTCCCAGGCCTCCTTGGGCGTGCGCGACAGCGGCGCGTCGGCATAGTCGATGCCGGCGGCGGCGAGCTCCTCGGCGAGGGCCAGCGTCGAGTTCGGGTCCGAGGTCGAGCAGTCGACGATCACCGAGCCCGGCTTGAGGCCGGCCTTCAGCCCGTCCTTGCCGCGTACGATCGCCTCGACCTCGCGCGAGCCGGTGACGCAGAGGAAGACGATCGAGGAGCGCTCGGCGACTTCCCTGGCATTCTGGCAGGCGACGGCGCCGCGGCCGACCAGGTCCTCCAGCGGCTTGCGGTTGCGATGGGCGGTCACGGCGAGCGGATAGCCCTTTTCGACGATGTTCTTCGCCATGCCGTGCCCCATCAGCCCGAGCCCGATGAAGCCGACCGTCTCCTTCTCACCTGTTGCCATCTGACCTCTACCCTCCCGTCATTCGGCCGCAACCCGTGCCGCGACCCACGTGGCGTTGATAGCAGATCGCACGCGGCGATGGTGAGCCGCCTGCGCGGCCCGAAAAACGCCCGGGACCTGCCGTTGTCATGCCTCCCGGCGCCGCTATATCCTCGCGCCTCCGCCAGGGAGTACGGGATTGTCCGCCAAGTCCGCCGCCGCCAGGAAGAAGACCCCGCCGAAGCCGTCCAAGCCGGCGGCCCCGCCACCGGCCAAGGCGAAAGGCGGCATGGGCTCCGCCCTCGCCATCGGCGCGGTCGGCGTGGTGGTGGTCGCGGCGGTGGTCGGCTTCCTCGTCTGGCAGAGCCGGACGCCGCAGATCGAGATCGCCAAGGGCACCGAGCCCGGCGTCATTGCTCAGGTCGAGTCGCTTTACAACGACATCTACGTCTACCGCCGGGCGAACGGCTTCTACGTGCTGTCCTTCGGGGCCGAGCGGCTGCGCTACACCGAGTCGGTGGTCAATCCCGACGACCAGCTCGACCTGCCCGTCTACTATACCCAGTCGATGACGGCCGGCCTCGCCTATGCGCCGGAGCTGAAGGACGCCGCGATCATCGGCCTCGGCGGCGGCCGCACCGCTTGGTACCACCACAAGAGCGTGCCCGGCCTCGACATGACCGCGGTCGAGCTAGACCCGGCCGTGGCGCAGATCGCCGACCAGTTCTTCTCGGTCCGCGACGAGGACAACTTCAAGGTCGACGTGCTCGACGGCCGGATGTGGCTGGCGAAGTCCGACCGGATGTTCGACATCATCATGGTCGACGCCTATCGCGGCCCGTTCGTGCCGTTCCACCTCCTCACCCACGAGTTCTATGCGCTCGTCGCCGAGCACCTGAAGCCCGGCGGCGTGGTGGTGCAGAACGTCGAGCCCTCGACCATGCTGTTCGACAGCGCCGTGGCCACCATCCGCTCGGCCTTCGACCATCTCGTCTTCTTCGAGGGCCAGGGCAACATCGTCATCCTCGCCTATAACGGCCCGGAGAAGGACGAGGCGGAGCTCGAGCGCATCGCGGCCGAGCGCCAGGCCGAATACGGCTTCCGCTATCCCCTCCCCGACATCCTCGCGCGGCGCTACACGCCGGACTACGACACCGCCACGGAAGCGCTCACCGACGACTTTGCCCCTGTCGAGTACCTCAAGGCGATCGAGCGCCACAACGAGAAGCGGACCTGACCGCCGCCATGACCAAGACCGTCGTCCCCCTTCGCCACCGGCTCGCGGTCGGTGCCGGCGCCGCCGCCCTCATCGTCCTCGACGTGTTCACCCTCGGCTTCGTCACCCTCGGCTTCGAGATGGTGACGAGCCGCATCCTGACGCCGCTGTTCGGCAGCGGCATCTACACCTGGGCGACGATCATCTCGATCTCGATCGGCGGGCTGATGGCGGGATACTTCCTCGGCGGCATGCTCGCCGACCGCTTCCCCGGCTTCGGCTTCGCCGCGACCATCAAGTTCATCGCCGCCGCCTATCTCCTCTTCGTCTACTTCATGTCGCAGGGCGGGCTCGAGGCGATCATCGACGGCTTCACCAACGAATATGCCGCGCTGTTCTTCTCCGGCTTCGTGGTCTGCTTCCCGCCGCTGGTGGTGCTCGGCATGTACTCGCCGCTGTCGGTGCGCCTGCTCCTCAAGCTGCCGAGCGACGCCGGCAAGATCTCCGGCGGGCTGTTCGCCATCTCCTCCTTCGGCAACATCGTCGGCATCATCGTCGTCACCTTCTTCTTCATCCCGACGATGGGGACGCGGACGATCACCGCCGGCTTCGCGGTGTTCCTGCTCGCTTCCGGCTTCTACTCGCTGGTGGTCCGCGCCCTCTACCGGCGCGAGGACGCATAGCGCCGACGCGGCGCACTCACAGTCTCGATGGGATGGAAGTGGAAGACCGACCGGAAGGTCAGTGGGCGTTGGGGCCGCTGCCGCTCGCGTCCGGGCGGATCTCGGCGGCCATCAGGCCCTTCGGCCCGTCGCCATAGCGGACATAGACGACCTGGCCAGGCCGCAGCTCGGCGAGGCCGTAGCGGCGCAGCGTCTCCATGTGGACGAAGATGTCCTCGGTGCCGTCGCCGCGGGTCAGGAAGCCGTAGCCGCGCATGCGGTTGAACCACTTCACCGTGACCCGCTCGAGCCCGCTGGTCGGGATCACGTCGACGTGGGTCCGGGCCGGGGTGATCTGGGGCGGACGCGATGCGGTCGCCTCGTCCATGCTCAGCACGCGGAACGCCTGCATGCCCTTGTCGCGCCGCACCGCCTCGACGACGATCCGCGCGCCCTCATAGGCGGTTTGGAATCCGTCGCGGCGAAGGCAGGTCACATGCAGCAGGACGTCGGGCGCGCCGTCATCCGGGATGATGAAGCCGTACCCCTTGGAAGCATCAAACCACTTGATGGCACCGGCGACCTCTACGAGGTCCAGAGGCACTTCCTCCCCCGCTTCCTGATCGAGCGGCAAGTCGGAAGGAAATTTCGCCCCCATCTGCTCTGGCCCCTAAACGCCCCAAGAACGACGCTGTTGCGCCGAATCCTCATATCACCATAACACCCACCTGTCTCAGTGCCAGCCCAAAATGGGACGCCGAGGCAAACGGTGAGTAACCAGTGTGTGCCCCATGCAACACATCGGCAATGCTGATGCGATTGCGTTTGGAGCGGGCGTCCTTATGCTGCCTCGCTCCAAGAAAATCCAGAGGGAGTCCGGCCCCATGAAGTACCTGCACACGATGGTCCGCGTGACCGACCTCGAGGAGTCGCTCCGCTTCTATCGCGATCTTCTCGGGCTGCGCGAGACGCGGCGCATCGAGAACGAGAAAGGGCGCTTCACGCTCGTCTTCCTCGCCCCTCCCGGTCAGGAGGAGGCACCGGTCGAGCTGACCTATAACTGGGACCCGGAGGAGTACACCGGGGGCCGCAACTTCGGCCACCTCGCCTACGAGGTCGATGACATCTACGCCTTCTGCGACAAGCTCCAGAAGGCCGGCGTCACCATCAACCGCCCGCCGCGCGACGGCCACATGGCCTTCATCCGCTCGCCCGACAACATCTCGATCGAGATCCTGCAGAAGGGCGACCGCCTGGCGCCGCAGGAGCCCTGGGCGTCGATGGCCAATACCGGCGTCTGGTAGCGCGCCCGCTCGTTCTTCACATGCCTTTTTGGCATCGCTTACGTCTTGCCGGCCGCGGGCAATGCCCCTATTAAGGCGGCGCAAGCGACGCTCCCTTCGTCTAGTGGTCAGGACGCCCGCCTTTCACGCAGGAAACAGGGGTTCAATTCCCCTAGGGAGCGCCACAGTTTCTGCCCTTCAGCGACACACGATCCGGATTCGAGCCGACCGACGGCGACGCCGCGGACGATTCGACGGAGCGGCGCCCATAGGCTGCGAAGGCCGGGCGGTGGTGTCCCGCGGGAAGGCGCCGAAGGCTTTTGACGACGCGGCCCGCGTGGGGATATGCCACCGGTTCTCGCAGACGTGAGGGTCGAGATTGGCAGCGCCAGGCAAGAACGCGACCGCGCGATCCCCCCGGATCGCGATCATCCTCGCCATCGCCGCAGTGATCGTCATCGCCGTCGCCATCGTCGCCGGGCTTCAGCTGATGCGGCGCGACGATATCGGCCATGTCGATGGCAAGGCGCTGGCCAAGGAGCTCGGGCTTCGCTCCAACCAGGCCTGCGGCAAGGACGTCGAAGGCTTCCGGCTGAGCCCCGACGACGTGCGGGCCCCGGTCTTCGTTCCCAACGCCTCGTGGCACTGGACCCGGCGCTGCCTGGATGACCTCCTCGAGGCCTCGCTCGCCGCGGACGACGATGCCGAGATCCACGACTTCCTCGAGCGGCAGGTGCTCCGCCTCCTGTCGCGCCCGCTGATCCGCTTCCACAAGGCGGGCGACGACCAGCAGTTTCGCCTGAAGCAGCTGGTCGACCGCAAGAGCGGTGCCGTCTCCTTCGACGGCGTCGACCGGCTCTCGATCGTCAACCGCAATGACATCGCCCACAATTCGCTGGCCCAGTCCCTCGTCGGAACCTGGTTCCTCAATGCCGCGCGGGCGCTGGTCGAGCAGGGCAAGCGCCCCGACCTCGCCGCCGAGTACGAGACGCTCGGCCTCGCCGCCCTGAACGTCGTCCTCGACCCGGCCACGGCCCACGGCCTCAGCAGCGCCCACCCGTGCGAGCAGCGCCCCGGGGAGACCTGCACCTGGTACCATGCCGCCACCAAGCGCTCGGCCGAGCAGCCGACCGAAGGCGGCACGCTCAACAAGCACCTCATCGTCATCAGCCGCTTCGCCGAGGCCGCCGACGCGCTCACGGCAATGGACGCGAAGGCGCCCGACGGCCCGACGCGCGAAGCCGACGTGCAGCGCCTCAGAGCGGCGGCGCGGGCCGGCCTCTACCAGCTCGTCTACGCCGACGGCCACGTCGCGGCGGGCCGGCCGCCGAACCTCTTCGACTATGTCGCCCGCGATCCGGAGGGCAATGCGATCGCGCGGAGCTGGCTATACTACGGCCTCAACCCTTCCCGCGACCGGCCGGGCTATTTCCTGCCCAACCAGTTCAAGAACTGCCACTACCACATCGTCGACATCCGGGCGCTCGGCAACGCCCTCGGCAATGTCGGCGGCGATGCCGACCTCAGCGGGTTTCGCGCACCGCACCCCGATCTCGGCGGATCGATCCTCGAGCTGATGGTCCGGACGCTGAAGCTGAAGCAGTCCGAGGGGATGTTCGCGGATGCGCCGACGACGCCGCCCGGGAACTGGGCCGGCTGCCGGCCGTCGATGTACTCGGAGAAGGTGGCGAACGCGGCCGCCGAAGCGCTGCTCGCCGCCGGCCAGCGTTGAGCTGCGCGGGGCAGGCCCGCCTCCCTACTCGCCGAAGGCCGCGTCGGGAAAGTCGTGCCAGCGCTGGATCTTCCAGCCGTCCGGCCCCTTCACCAGCCAGCCCTCGTAGTTGAGGCTGCTGACCGCGCTGAAGTCCTTGCCGTCCTTGACGTTGGTGAGGAGGCCGCCGACGCTGACATGGGCGGTGTCGACCGTCTGCTCGAGGAAGAGGATGTTCGACATGAGGTGCCGGCGCTGGTCGCCGCTGCTGCCGAAGGTCTTCATCCGGTCGCGCCAGAACTTCGTGAAGCCGTCGCCGCTGAAGGCGACCGGCTCGCTGCCGGGCTCGCCCGCCACGAACACCACGTCGGGGGTAAAGAGGCTGAACCAGGCGTCGGCCTCGCCATTGTCATAAGCGAAGGCATAGGCGTGGATAAGGTTCTCGATCGCGGCGCGATCCGCCACGTCGAAGGCCGTGCCACCCGGGTTGGTGGTCGGCGCATAGGTGCGGAGCGCCGTGGCGTCCTTGGCGACCGTGCCGCCCTCCGGCACCGCCGGCTCGGCGGCCCAGGACGGGACGGCGAAAGCGGCGACGAGCGCGGCTGCGAGGCTGGACGTCCTGATCTGGCTCAACGGGCAACTCCCCATGACGATGGCCCATGACATGGCTCGGTCATGACTAACCCCCGACGGCGCGCGATGCCACCCCCGGCAGTTGTCCGGAGGCACCGCGGCTAGCGTCGCGCCTTCACCATCAGCACCCAGTCGCCCTGGCGGCGATAGCCGGGGAACGGCACGAGCGGACGGCGCGCGGTCTCGACATAGCCGGCGCGACGGTAGAGGCGGGTCGCCCCCTCATTGGCCGAGGCGACGATGATCGCCATGCCGGGCGCCCCCTCGCCTGCCGCGATCTCCTCGGCGCGCGCCAGCAGCGCCTGCCCGATCCCGGCGCCGCGATGCTCGGCATAGACGGCGAGCACGTTGACGTACCAGTGCCCCGGCGCCAGCGCCTCGAGTGCGATCAGCGGGCGAAACGGCGGCGGAGCCGCGTCAAGGCCCGAGACGTCGGGCGGATCGTCGATCCGGTAGCCGATCAGGACGCCGGCGACCTCGCCGCCGTGCATCGCCACATGGGCGTTCCGCCAGGAGAACGAGCCGGTGTCGCGGAGCGCCCGCGAGCGGCCGACCTCGAACGCCGACTGTCCCTCGGCGGCCATGCCGCTCCAGACATGGGCGGCGAACCCCTCGCCGGCGATGTCGACGAGGCACGCGAGATGGGTTGCGTCCGCCCGGGTCGCCGGCCGGATCGCCACCGCCGTCTCAGGCCAGCATGCCGGCGGGATGCTCGATCAGCGACTTGAAGGCGGAGAGGAGTTGCGCCCCGAGCGCGCCGTCAACAGCGCGGTGGTCGGTCGAGAGCGTCACCGTCATCACGGTCGCGACCTCGATCTTGCCCTTGCGCACCACCGTCCGCTCCTCGCCGGCGCCGACCGCCAGGATCGAGGCATGCGGCGGGTTGATCACCGCAGCGAAATCCTTCACCCCGAACATGCCGAGGTTGGAGACCGCCGACGAGCCGCCCTGGTACTCGTGCGGGGCGAGCTTGCGGTTGCGGGCCCGCGCGGCAAGGTCCTTCATCTCGTTGGAGATCTCCGACAGCCGCTTGGTGTCGGCGTGCCGCACCACCGGCGTGATCAAGCCGCCAGGGATCGACACCGCGACGCCGATGTCGGAGTGCTTGTGGCGGAGCATGCCGCCCTCGGTCCAGGTGACGTTGGCATCCGGCACGCGCTTCAGCGCCATCGCCATCGCCTTGATCACCATGTCGTTGACCGACACCTTCCAGGCCGGGTTCTTCTCCTTGTCGATCGGCGCCGACGCGTTGATGTCGGCGCGGAGCGCCAGCAGCGCGTCGATCTCGCAATCCATCGTCAGGTAGAAATGCGGGATCGTGTTCTTCGCCTCGACCAGGCGCTTGGCGATGATCTTGCGCACGTTGTCGTGCGGGATCACGTCGTAGCTGCCCTCCTCGAACAGCTTCATGATCTGGGCGTCCGACATGCTCGGCGTCGCCGGTGCGG
>JAEVZM010000231.1 GCA_023392225.1 Pseudomonadota bacterium | reverse complement strand
CCTTCTGCCACAGGAGGTTGAGCACGTGCTGCATCAGGGGCAGCTGGTCGGCACGGCGACCGAGGCGGCGCTGCTGGTCGTGGCCGCCACCCGCCTCCCATGGTGCAAAGTCGGTGAGATCGTTGAGGAGCTTGTTGACCAGCCGGTCCTCGATGGCGAAGCCGCAGACCTCGGCCGGGCCGACGATCGCCTGGCGGCACTCCTCGCGGCTCATGCGCGGCGTCAAGTAGAGGCCGCGGTTGATCACCTCCGGCAGGCCGTCGATCAGCGTGCAGGCGCCGAGATACTCCGAGCGCATGGTGATCGCGACGTAGATCGGCACGTCCTCGCGGGCGGCCGTCACCAGGAGGCCGACGAAGGCCTCCGCCTCCTCGCGACCCGAATAGTCCTGGTAGCGGAACAGCTCCTCGAACTGGTCGACCAGCACCATGAGGTTGGCGCGCGGCGGCAGGTGGCCGCTCTTGGCCCACTCGATCAGCGAGCGCGGGCCGCGGCGGAGGAACGCCGAGAGGATCTCGATCTCGGCTTCCTCGGGTTCCTGCACGCCCTGCACCTCGAGGAGGGCGATGGCGAGCGAGCGGATCGGATGACCGCGCGGACGGAGCTCGGCGATCCGCCAGGTCGAGCCGGCGGAGGCGAGGAAGCCGAGCTCGAGGGCGTTGAGGAGGCCGGTGCGGACCAGCGAGGACTTGCCGCTGCCAGAGGTGCCGAGGACGGCGAGGAAGCAGGTGCGGCCGAGCGTGTCGACCATCTCGTCGACGCAGCTCTCGCGCCCGAAGAAGAGGTCGAATTCCTCGCGACCGAACGCCCGGAGTCCCGGATACGCAATCCGCTCCGTGCCGAACACGGACGTCATGTGGCGAGGTCCAGCACCACGCTCTCGAGGATCTCGGCAGACAGGCCCTCGCGGCAGTCGATCTCCTCGACCTCCGGCAGGGCGATGCCTACGGACGGCTTCTGCTGCGGCGGGCAGTTCATCAGGATGAACTCGCGGAGCGGCCGTTCACGCTCCCGCTTGAGCTTGTTGTAGAGCATGATCTGGTTGCGCACCCAGATCTGTGGCGCATTGCCGTAGATCAGCACCACCGAGTCGCATTCGCGCCAGTTGCGCTCGAAGTCCTGCCGGACCTCCTCCGCCGTGCCAACGGGATGCGACAGGACCAGCGGCAGCTTCCGCTTCCGCGCCTTCTCGAACACCTCCTCGGCGATCGGCTGGTCGTCGGGATTGGCGTTGATGAAGATCGGCGAGTCGAGGATCAGATCCTCTCCCGGGGGTGGCGGCGGCGGGGGCGGCGGCGGCGCCGTGGCCAGCTCCACGCCCTTGGCCGTGAACGATTCGAGCCCGATCGCCTCGACCCTGTCGCCGGCGAGGAAGGCGCGATGCACCGGATCGGGGACGCTGTCGAGCACGAGGTCGGGCGAGCGCCACTGTAGGATCGGCACGCCGGCCTGCGCCGCAAGCTCGCTCTGGGCGACGAGGTAGCCCTCGGGCATGTCGCGGGTCTTGCGCGGCGAGGTCGGCCCGAGCAGCTGGACGAAGTACTTCACCCGCTGGAGGTCGGCCATCACCGCCTCTTTGAACTCGGTGCCGCCCTGCGGGTACATGTCAGTCGGGAAGATCGGGATGTCGTATTGCGACAGGTGGCTGATCACCTGCTCGCGATAGTATTCGAGGTCCTCGGTGACCTGCGCCACCAGCACCGGCCGCGGCCCGCCGGCGGACACCGGCGCCGCCGGCACCGGCGCGGCCTGCGGCGGCGGAGCAGGATGATGCTGCTCGAAGCCGGTGCCCGAAGCCGCGTGCGGCGGCGCGCCATGCTGCATGGACTGCATCGGCACCGGACCCGCCCCGGCCATCGACACCGCCGCCGGCCGGGCGTTGCGGTTGGCCATCTGCAGCAGCTGCCCGCGGATCTGCTCGGCGAGGGTCTGCAGCCGGACGTAGTAGAGCGTGGTGTTGAGGCGCGGGGTCAGCGTCAGCGGGATGTCCGCCATGCCCTGGTCGCGCTGCCAGAAGCTGATCCGGAAATAGTCATCGAGCGGGTCGGGAAAGCGCTCGCCGGGATCGAGCGGCAGGCGCTCGATGCCGAACAGCCGGCCGGGATCGTCCGATGCCGCGGCGAAGGCGGCGAGCTCGTCCCGGGTCCACTGCCGGTTGACATAGCTCGGCGAGCCGACGGCGAGGAACACCGCGCTCTTGCGCACGCTGTCGAGAATCTCGTCGAGCGGGTGGTTGCCCTGCAGGCGCCCGGCGTCGAAATAGATGGCGAGCTCGTCGCCGCGGCCGAGACGCTGCTTCAGCGCGATCCGGAGATTCTGCTGGAGCTGCTGAACCCACGCGTCTCCGAGCGCGTCCACCTCGTTATCGGCGTGCGCGTAGCTGATGAACACGTCGTTCTCGAAACCATGCACGAAGGCCATGGCCAATCCCGATCGCTCTCCGCCCACGCTCCGGAAACAACGCCAGCCTAACCGAAATCGCCGACTTCGCAAGCATTTGGCCGCATCCGGAGCATCAATCACGCCCGTGGTGTGACCGACGCCACAGTTGCGGCCCTGGAGCCCCGATTCCGACCCCGCCGCGCCTCAACCTCGCCGGCTTCGTGCTATGCTCTCGCGAGACCTGTGATGCGCCCGAAGGCGGAGGAACCATGGACTTCAGCGTCACGATCGAGCCGACGCCCGGCGTCAACATCTGGAAGGGACCCGGCGCGGCACCCGCCGATGGGGCCCGCGGGCCGATCATCTTCGAGCCCGGCAAGGAAGCCATCGTCTTCGGCCGCGAGACCACCTCGGACGTGGTGTTCGGCCCCGAGCACCGGGCGGTGGGCCGCAAGCACTGCCAGCTGCTCCGCCAGCCGACCGGCGACTACAAGATAGAGATCTTCGGCGAGCGCGCGGTCGAGGTCGACGGCGCGCCGGCCCGCACCGGGGAATCGGTGCGCGACGGGGCGCGGCTTCGCTTCGGCGGCGCGCAGGGGCCGACGGTGGTGGCCAAGGTCGCCAAGGCCGGCGGGCTCGATGCCGCGCTCGAGCAGACCCTGATCCAGCCCAAGTTCGAGACCACCGGCCAGTCGATCAAGCGGATGCGCCGCATCCAGGCGGCGGTCGCCGCCGGCCTCGTCGTCGTGGTCGCCGGCGTCGCCGGCTACTTCATCCTCGCCGAGCAGCGCTTCGCCTCGATGGGCGAGGTGGTGGCCCAGGTCTCCGCCGACGTCCAGAAGGAGATGGTCAACCACGACGCCATCGAGACGCTCAAGGCGGCCGCCTATGCCGTGATCCAGCGCGACCGCCAGGGCCGCGAGGTGCTGCAGGGCACCGCATGGCCGGTGGCGCCGGGGATCCTCGCCACCAATGCCCACGTCGCCAACCTCTTCAAGAGCGGCGGCGGCGACCTGATCGTGCGCAAGCCCGGGAGCGAGCCCGGCGGCGATGGCGACTTCACGGTGGTCGACGCCGTGGTGCACGACGCCTACTCGCTGTTCTCCAAGTTCGACACCGACACCAAGGCCTCGAGCTCGAGCTACGCCGCCCTCGGCAATGACGGACGGCGCACCGGCTACGACGTCGCGCTCCTCAAGGTCGACCACCCGGACGACCTCGCCCCGATCCTGCCGCGGGCGCCGGAGGCGGAGGTCGTCGCCCTCGATTCCGGCATGCCGCTCGCCTATGCCGGCTACCCGATCGGCGGCACCGCCGAGCAGGGCTCGGCCCAGCTCAAGCCGACCCCGACGGTGCAGTACGGCCGCATCACCTCGGTCACCGACTTCTTCATGTTCGGCACCGACCCGGTCCATGCCTACCTGGTCCAGCACAGCCTGCCGACCTTCAAGGGCGCCAGCGGCAGCCCGATCATCAACGTCAAGGGCGAGGTGGTGGCGATCCTTTCCGGCGGCCACGTCGTCGAGACCAGCGAGGGCATCGCCTCGAACGCGGTGATGCGCAACTTCGCCCAGCGCATCGACCTCCTCGCGCCGCTCCTCGGCGAGACCTCGAGCTTCGACCTCGGCGACGAGGAGCACCGCTGGTCGGCGGTGGCGGAGCGCTTCAACAACCACCGCAACAACGTCATCGAGGACGTGAAGACCCACCTGGCCGGCAAGGTCGGCGGCGGCACCGTCAGCGACGTCGAGAGCTACGAGGGCTCGCTCACCGCCTCCGGCGTCGAGGACAATGGCTACCAGAAGTTCGTCGACTACGAGGTGCCGGTGACCGACGGCCACTACGCCTTCCTGGTCTATGGCAGCGAGGGCGCGCCGATCTCGCTGATCGTCTATCGCGGCGAGGGCGAGACCCCGGTCGCCGACGGCGGCTCGGCCTCCTTCGCCAGCGTCGATACCGACGTCGCCGGCAGGAGCACCATCCGCGTCCGCGTGCTCGGGCTCTCCAAGAACCCGTCCGAGAAGTACACGCTCTACGTCTATCGCGGCGACCCGCCGGCCGCGGCGGCCGCCGCAAACACCAGCGGATAGGGCCGCGCGCCCTACCCGGCCGCGGCCTCGATGGCTTCCATGTCGTCGTCGGAGAGGCCGAAATGGTGGCCGATCTCGTGGATCAGCACATGGCTGATCACCCCGCCGAGCGTCTCCTCGTGCTCGGCCCAATAGTCGAGGATCGGCCGGCGGTAGAGCCAGATCATGTTCGGCATCTGGCCGGTCACCGGGGTCGCGGCGGCGTGGGCGAGGCCGACGCCCTGGAACAGGCCGAGCAGGCCGAACTCGGACTCGATGCCGAGTTCGTCGAGCACCTCCTCCTCCGGAAAGTCGGCGACGCGGATCAGTACGTCGCCGATCAGCTGGCGGAACGCGGCCGGAAGGCCGTCATAGGCGATCCGTCCGATCGCCTCGAAATCCTCGAGGGCGGGGGCCTGGGCGGCGGCCCAGTCGCGGGGAGTGTCGTCAGGGGTCATCGCGGCGCATAGGTGAACAGGAGATAGAGGGCGAGCACGAACAGGACGGCGAAGCCGAGGATGCGACCGGTGCGCTTCGCCCAGATCTCGAGCTTGTCGGGCGGCTCCGGCGGGCGCCGGTCGGGATCGGTCATGGCGTCACCGGATTCGGCGTCGCCGGATGGGACGCCGACATCGCGACGTTGCTGCGCAAGAGCTTGTCGCGGAGCCCATGGCGGAAGGCGAGCTGAAGGGCGAGCCCGATCTCGCCGTTCTTGTCGAGGGTCTCGATGACGAACTCCCGGCGGAAGCCGAGATAGCGGGTCGGTGTCACGACGGTCGCGGTGGCGCTCGCCGGCATGTTGGAGGACACGCTGATCTCGCCGAGGAAGCTGCCTGGCCCGCAATCGCCGACCTTGCGCCCGCTCACCGAGATCTCGACGTCGCCGGAGACGATGAAGGCGAGCTCGGGGGCGTTCTCGCCCTCCCGGGTCAGGACCTTGCCCGGCGCCGCGTCGATCCACTGGCCGGCGGCGATCAGCCGGCGGGCGTCGGCCGGCTCGAGCTCGGGCACCGCCGTCTCGTAGAAGGCCCGCTCGTCGGCGGTGAAGTGCGCCGCGCGGTTGCGATAGGCGATGAGGGCGATCTGGGCGACGTTGGTCAGGGTGAACATCGTCTCCCAGAACGTGCCGACCGGGTCATTGAGCCAGATGCCGTAATAGAGCGCCTGGAGGATGCCTGCGCCGATCGCGATGACCCGGAGCCACAGCATCCTGGTCATCATCATCGACAGGATGAGCAGGACGTAGCCGGCATGGCCGACCAGCGCCCCCGGCGAGAAGGCGGAATCGAGGGTGAAGTGCATGGAAGCCGTGCCGTGTGGTTGATGCCAGCGCAGCATAATGCAAGAGCCGTGACGAGAGCAGCCCCAGTCGGGGCCGCCGTCGAACGTCACTCGCGCGGCACGGCGATCGAATAGGTCAGCCAGCCGCCGCTCTCGGCCAGACGCTCGGCGAAGCGCCGGGCGGTCGCCGGCTTCTCCGGCACCATCCAGCGAATCCGCTGCCAGCCCCGCTTCGTCCCCTCCGCCGCGAGCGCCTCGACCAGCGCCTGGCCGATCTTGCGGCCGCGGGCATCCTGGACGACGAAGAGATCCTCGAGCTGGCCGGTGCGCATGCCGGTCATGGTGTCGGGCAGGTCGAAGAACACCGCATAGCCGACCAGCCGGCCCTCGAAGCGGGCACCGACGATCTCCGCGGTGCGGTCCTTGAGCAGCAGCTCGGCGTAGAACTGGTCGGGCGCGCGGGGCGCGCCGCGCTTGCGATCCTGTACGCTGGCGGCGACCAGCGGCGCGAGCTCGTGGGCGTCCTTGAGACTGAGAGCGGTGACGACTACATCTTTCATGGGCGCCAAGGTCCACGGCGGCGCGCCATCGGTCAAGAGCCCACTTTTTCGTTGACTTGTGGCAGATGCGCCACAATTGAGCGGGGCAAAAATCGCGAAAATGCCCCAATCGGACCCTTCCCAAGCCGGAATCTGAACCTATATATCATCATGTAACGAGACGTGATGAGACGACGGAACCAAGCCTGATGTGACTGCGTTCACTGCAAAAGACGCAAGCCACGGGCAAGGTCAGGCAACGAAAAGGGACGGCAATCCGTCCGACAGGGGTCAAGGCGATGAGCATCCGGTTTCTGAGTGAGCTGACTGCCGCCGCAGAGTTTGCGGAGCGGGCCGTCGAGACGGTTTCCCCGGCTCCGGTTCAGGCCATGCCGATGGCGGATGCGACGTTCGACCTCGGCCTCGTCGGCGAGGAGATCAGGATTTCGGTTGGTCCCGGCTTTATTCCCGCCGGCAGCCCGAAGAAGCTGATCCCCGGCCAGACCTACCACTAAGAGTTTCAACGAGATCGCTGAGCGGCTTTATCCCCCCCACCCCGACCTCCAAAGCTGCCCAGTTGAGAGAACGGCCCGGTGCGCCCCCACCGGGCCGTTCGCCTTTTTAGGCATTCCGTTAACCCGGGATCAACGTTCCTGAACCCTTGATAAACGGCAGATCCAGATGCCGTTCAGCTGGCCGCCACTAAGGTGCCGCGATCAGAACAAGGGAGCACCAACGATGATCACCACCCTCCTCGCCGTTCTCGGCCTCCCCCGCACCGGCCGCGCCCGCGCCGAACGTGAAAACGCCCGCCGCGTCCGCTGGCGCGGAAGCGACGGGCGCTGGCATTGGCAGGTCGCGTAAGGCCCCGGGGCGCAGC
>JAEVZM010000202.1 GCA_023392225.1 Pseudomonadota bacterium | reverse complement strand
GGTCCCGGGCCGGAGGGCGGTGGCTGGGTGCGCGGAGCGGCCGTGGGGGGGGGTCGTCGCCCGCACCGAGTCCCCGGCCGAGGCGATCGAGACCTATGCCGGCATGGCCCGCGACCTCCGGGCCTGGGGCTTCAACCTCAATCTCGGTCCGGTGGTCGATGTCGACGTCAATCCCGCCAACCCGATTATCGGCGCCCTGGGGCGGAGCTTCTCGGCCAACCCGGAGACGGTGGCAGAGTACGGTGCGGCCTTCGTCGTCGGCCATCGCCGGGAGGGCGTGCTGACGGTGCTCAAGCACTTCCCCGGCCACGGCTCGAGCCGGGAAGACAGCCACAAGGGCTTCGTCGACATCACCGCCACCTGGATGCCGGCGGAGCTCACGCCCTACCGGAGGCTGATCGCGGAAGGGCTCGCCGACATGGTGATGCCGGGCCACCTCTATCTCGAGCAGATGACCGATCCCGGCGGCATGCTGCCGGCGAGCCTGTCACAGACCGCCCAGGACGTGCTGCGCAACGACCTCGGCTTCACGGGTGTGATCATCTCCGACGACATGGAGATGCAGGCGATCGAGGCAGACTACACGCTCGAGGAGGCGGCGGTCCATGCGATCCGCGCCGGCACCAACATCCTCCTCTACTCGAACTATGCGCATGAGCGGCCCGACCTGCCGGGCGAGCTAACCGCGATCCTCGTCCGGCGTGCCGGCGAGGATGCCGAGCTCCGCGGGCGCATCGCGGAGTCCTACCGCCGGATCATGGCCCTCAAGGCCGAACTTGCGAGGATCGAGAAAACCGGCGCGCGGTAGGGATGCCGGTGGCGCCCGATCTCCGCCCTGGATGACCGTCGGCGCCCGCTCCGGACCGTCAGTTGATGAGATCCAGCGGAGCATCGATGAAGATGTCCTTCGCCGTGAGCGTCGGCGAGCCCTTGAGCACCGCCACCTGGAAGACCGGCGACGAGCCGTCCCCGCTCCCGTCGTAGTAGAGGATGCCGTTCTTTGTGTCGTAGACGAAGTAGGTCTCGCCGATGCCGGCAAAGGCGCCCGGCGCGGCGTAGAAATGCTCCGGCGACAGCACGCCCGGGTTAAGATTACCGTAGAGACCCTGCAGGAAGTGGAGCGAGTCACCCCCCTTGCCGAAGTCGGTGATGGTGTCGATATCGGTGAAGCTGTGCCCCGCCGGAATCTTGTCGAACAGGAAGATGTCGGCGCCCTTGCCGCCGGTCAGCGTGTCGCTGCCCCAGCCGCCGACAAGCAGGTCGTCGCCTCCCTTGCCCTTCAGAACGTCATCTCCGGCGTAGCCGGCCAGCTTGTTGTCGCCGCCATCCCCGGTGATCTTGTCCTTGCCCAGCCCGCCAAGGACGTTCTCGATGCCCTTGAGCTTGTCGACTTCGCTGGTCCCGATATGCGCCTTGGCGGTCTTGGCGCCCTTTAGCTTCACATCGACCCCGGCAAGCTTGTCGGTGAACGTTGCCGTATCGGATCCTTGACCGCCGAACAGCTTGTCGTTCCCCTTGCCGCCACCCAGCCAATCGTCTCCGGCATCGCCATAGAGCTTGTCGTCGCCGTCACCGCCGCCGAGCTGGTCGTCTCCGTTGCCGCCATACATGAGGTCGGCGCCGGCCGAGCCACCCATGATGTCGTCACCGTCGAAACCGTAGAGTGTGTCGTCGAGGCTGGAGCCGTTGATGATGTCATCGGCCGAGAAGAGAGTGGTCGCGAGCGCCTGCGGATCGGTCGTCAAGAACGTCGCGAGGGGAAGCGGGTCTCCGTAGAGCGTGAACATCGTCGCATTGCCCACCCTGGCGTCGATCCAATCGACCGACCCGCTGGTGGGAACGCCGGCGTCGTAGACGAATCCGGTGCCGGCGACCTCGATGTTGTAACCATCCCGCGAGAGGGTGAAGCCAAGCTCAGTCTGATTGCTGTAGTTCGCGGTCGTGCTGCCGGCGAACAACGTCAACGGCGTGAGGTCCGAATTGTCGACCTGCGTCAAGGCCTGGAAATACAGCTCTATGTCGACGGGATTCGGATCGGGAAACATGGTGCGCCCTCCGGGCGAATGGTTGGATAGCGGATCTGTCGGGATTGGGGATGGCCGCGCCTACCAGGACAGCTGCATGCCGACGTTGCCGCCGGTATTGGCGCCTGTCGTGGCGACGCCGCCGGACAGCGTGACCCGGCCGAAGTCTGTCCGCGCCAGGACGCCGGCGACGCTGAATCCGAAGGCGCTCGAACCGTTGTAGGTGCCGAGGTTGAACTTCATCGCGAAGCGCTCGCCCGCCACCAGGTCCGGCGAGGACAGCGCCATCGCGATCGCGACGCCATCCAGCGATTCCTCGAAGGCATTGTCGAACCGCTGCTCGAGCGCCGCCTGCGACTGCTCGAGATCATCGACGCGGTTGGAGAGCTTCGACACCTTGTTGTTGGTCTTGGTGAGTTGGTCGTTGGTCGCCGCGAGACCGGTCTCGGTGTCAGAGACCCGGTTGGCGAGCTCGCTCTCGCCCGGCTTGGTGCCTGCCTCGGTCTGAACGCGGGTCTCGCCGGTGTTGAGGTTCAGACACGTGTCCGTTCCCGGAATGTAGGCCCATTGCGCCGTAAACGCTGCAGACCTTGACATACTCGACCGCCGCCTCGGCCGGCGCCACAGCGCCGAAGCAGCACGCAACACCCACCGCAGCCGCCACGGCCGCTGGCGCCGCCAGCCTACCCATGCCCCACCCCCGAGATGAAAGATCAATTCCCCGCGGGAAAGCTGTGCCTTTTCGCGCATAAAGTGAAGAGGGATTAACGGGGCGATAACGGATGCGGCCAGAATGTGGCGGCGGCGCCACAGTGGCGCCGTCGGGACGTCAGTCCGCCATTGCCGCCGCGGGAGGACCGGCCGGGCCGGCGCCCGGTTGCGGCCGCTTGTAGCGCAGCAGGAGCAGGAGCGGCGCCGCGCAGAGGGTGATGATCAGCATCAGCCGGAAGTCGTCGACATAGGCCATCATCATCGCCTGGGCATTGACGAGCCCATTGAGCTGCGCCGCGGTCTGGGCGCCGGCCGGGGTCAGGAGCGTGGCGGGATCAATCCCCGCATCCACGAGCCGGTCGGTATAGGGCGAGATGTTCTCTATGAGGGCCGCCCGATGCGCCTGGATGTTGCTCGACAGCATGAAGGCCATGATCGAGACGCCGATCGAGGAGCCGAGATTCCGCATGAGGTTGAAGAGGCTCGTCGCCTCGGTGCGGTACTTCGGCTCGAGCGTCGCGAAGGCGACCGTGGAGAGCGGGATGAACACGAGACCGATGCCGAAGCCCTGGATGACGCCGGAGGTGATCAGCGGCCATTCGTCCATCGCCGGCGAGAACCCGCCCATCATCCACAGCGACGTGGAGGCGAGCAGCAGCCCGCTCAGCACCAGGAGGCGCGGATCGACGAGGCGGACCAGCCGTCCGACCACCAGCATCGAGATCATCGTGCCGATGCCGCGCGGCGCCAGCACCAGACCGACGGTGACCACCGGATAGTTGAACAGCGTCTGCAGCATCGGCGGCAGGAGTGCCATGGTGGCGAGGAGGATGATGCCGACGATGAAGATCAGCGCCAGCGAGGCGACGAAGTTGCGGTCCTTGAACAGCGCCGTCTCGAGAAACGGCTCGCGGTCGGTCATCATGTGGACGACGAACACCCAGGCCGCGGCGATGGCGACGCCGAGCTCGATCAGGACCTCCCAGGAATTGAACCAGTCCTGCCCCTCGCCGCGGTCGAGCATGAACTGGAAGGAGCCGACGGCGAGCGACAGCATGGCGAAGCCGAAGAAATCGAAGCGGCGGATGCGCTTCTGCGTCTCGGGCATGAAGAGGAGCACGCCGGCGAAGGCGAGGATGCCGATCGGCACGTTGATGTAGAACACCCAGCGCCAGTTGAGGTGGTCGGTGAGGTAGGCGCCGAGGGTTGGGCCGAGGATCGGCGCGATCATGATGCCCGCGCCCCACATGGCCATCGCCTGGCCCTGCCGCTCGCGCGGGTTGATGTCCATCAGCACCGCCTGGCTGAGCGGAGCGAGCGAGGCACCGAAAGCACCCTGCGCCAGCCGGAAGACGACCATCTCCTCGAGGCCGAAGGCAGTGCCGCACAGCGCGGAGGCGCCGACGAAGCCGGCGATCGAGACCAGGAAGACCCGCTTCCGGCCGAAATTGTCGGACAGCCAGCCGGTGATCGGCGTGGCGATGGCGGCGGCGACGATATAGGAGGTCAGCACCCAGGTGATGGTGTCCTGCGACGCCCCGAGGCTGGTCTGCATGTGCGGCAGCGCGACATTGGCGATGGTCATGTCGAGCACGACCATGATCATCGCCACCATGCTGGAGATGGTGATCAGGCCACGGTGCTTGACCTCGACGAAGCCGGTATCGGCTGCTGCCGCGCTCATGCGGTTCTGTCCCTGGTGCTGGCGACGCTACTCGGCCGCCGCGGCGGTACCCGGACCGCCCTTGAGGTCGACCGAGACCGCGGCAGACAGGCCCGAGCGGAGCGGCAGGTCGGCGACCGGCTCGCTGAAGCCGATCCGAACCGGCACGCGCTGCACGACCTTGACCCAGTTGCCGGTCGCGTTCTGCGGCGGCAGCAACGAGAACTCCGCGCCGGTGCCGGCGCCGATGCTCTCGACGGTGCCTGTCAGCGTGCGTCCCGGATAGGCGTCGATGGTGATGGTGGCCGGCTCACCCGTCTTCATGTGGGTGAGGTCGGTCTCCTTGAAGTTCGCCTCGATCCAGCTATGGCCGGTCTCGACCAGTGCCAGGACCGGCGTCGCGGCGGTGACGTACTGGCCCACCTGAAGACGGTCGGACTGCGCGACGACGCCATCGGACGGCGCCTTGACGTCGGTATTGGCAAGGTCGAGCTGCGCCTTGTCGCGCTGGGCGATCGCGGCCAGCACCATCGGATGCTGGTCGGTCTCGATCGAGGCGTCGCCGCCGAGCGCCGCGAGCGCGGCCTCGCGCCGCTGCGTCGCCTGGCTGAGCGCCTGCTGGGCGGTGTGGAGGTCGTTCTCGGTCGTATCGAAATTGGCCTGGCTGGCGATGCCCTTCTTGAGCAGGCCCTGCTGGCGCTCGAAGACCTTCTGCGTGAAGGCGACGTCGTCCTTCGCCGACGTCTCCTCGGCGATCGCCTGCTCGTAGGCGGCGCGGAGCTGCTCGACCTGAAGCCGCGCACTGGCGAGCGCCGCCTCCGACCCGGCAAGCGCGATCCGATACGGCTCGGGGTCGATGCGGAACAGCACCTCGCCGGCGGCGACGTGGTCGTTCTCGCGTGCGTCGACCTCGACGATCCGGCCCGACACATCCGCGGTAATGGTGACCTTGTCCTGCTGGACATAGGCGTTGTCGGTCGAGGCATAGCGCCCGCCGGACAGCCAGAAATAGCCACCGACCGCAAGCAGCAACGCCGGAACCAACGCCATCATCACGAAGCGGCGACGGCTGCGCCTGGGCTTCTCCGCGATAGCCGGCGCGTGCGGCGCCGGGTTGTCGGGCAGCTTCATCTCGACGAGCTTGGGACTCTCGGACTCGGTGGTGGGGGTTGCGCCGTCGGCACTCATTGGGCGTACACCTTCTCGGAAATGGTCTCGGCGATCGGCACCTCGGCCGTCTTGCCGGTTAGGTTCACGCGGATGCGGGTGAGGATGTCGACCGCGAGGTCGATCTCGTCATCCGAGATGCCTTCCATGCAGTCGCCGACCACCTCGCCGGCGACGACGCGAAAGCCGCCCATCAGCTCGCGGCCGGCCTCGGTCAGGTACAGGCGATGCGCGCGCCGATCGTTGGGATTGGGCTGGCGCTCGAGCATCCCGGCCGCCTCCATCCGGTCGAGATGACGGCTGAGCGTGATCGGCTCCATGTCCATGTGATCGGCAAGGCTCGCCTGGTTCGACCCCTCGCTCCGCGCGAGATAGGCCAGCACGCGCCACTGGGCGCTGGTCAGGCCGATGGTCTGGGCCGCCTTGTCGACGCGGCTGCGGATCATGCGCGACACGTCGTGCATCAGGATCGCCAGCGCCTTGGCGGGGGGAATCTGGTTTGTCATGAGCGGCGATATAATAAGGATGCTTATTATATGCAAGCTCGGTAGTTATGCGTCCAGCGCATATTGGTGTGGCGGAATCCGGCCGGAACCGTTATGCCGGCCGCCGAAACCCGTCATTCCGAGGAGGGGCTCGTCGGCGCGGCCGCGCGACCCCACATGAAGCGCCGCCATGAACGACACGACCGCCCCCAAGACCGCCACCGTCTATCCCTCCGCCGAGCCGAGCCCGAGCTTCCCCGCGATCGAGGAGGCGGTCGGCGCGTGGTGGGTGGAGGACCGCACCTTCCAGCGCTCGATCGACCGTCGGAAGGCGGAGAACGCGCCCGAGTTCGTGTTCTATGACGGCCCGCCGTTCGCCAACGGGCTGCCGCACTACGGGCACATCGTCACCAGCTTCGTTAAGGACCTGGTGCCGCGCTACCAGACCATGCGCGGCAAGACGGTCGACCGTCGCTTCGGCTGGGACTGCCACGGCCTGCCGGCCGAGCTCCATTCCGAGAAGGAGCTGCAGCTTTCCGGCCGCCGCGACATCCTCAAGTACGGCGTCGCCCGCTTCAACGAGCATTGCCGCTCTTCGGTGATGCAGTTCCGCAGCGACTGGGAATACTACGTCAACCGCGCAGCGCGCTGGGTCGACTTCGAGAACGATTACCGCACCATGGACCTCTCCTACATGGAGAGCACCATGTGGGCCTTCAAACAGCTCTGGGACAAAGGGCTGATCTACGAGGGCTACCGGGTCGTGCCCTATTCCTGGGCGTCGCAGACCCCGCTGTCGCACTTCGAGACGCGCCTCGACAACTCCTACCGCTCGCGGCAGGATCCGGCGCTGACGGTCACCTTCCAGCTCCGCCCGAAGGCCGGCGAGACGATCGCCCCGAAGCTGATCGCCTGGACGACCACGCCCTGGACGCTGCCCTCGAACCTCGCCCTCGCCGTCCACCCGGAGGCCGACTACGCGCTGCTCGAGAAGGGCGGCGAGCACTGGGTGCTGGCCGACGCCTCGCGCGACCACTATGCCAAGGAGCTCGAAGGCTGGGCGAAGGTCGGCAGCCTCAAGGGCGCCGAGCTGATCGGCCGGAGCTACGAGCCGCTGTTCCCGTTCTTCGCCGACACCGAGAACGCCTTCGTGGTGCTCGGCGGCGAGTTCATCGAGCTCGGCGAGGGCACGGGCGTGGTCCACATCGCCCCCGCCGGCGGCGCGGCCGACATGGCGGTCGCCCAGGCGGCCGGCGTGCCGGTGGTCGATCCGGTCGACTACGAGGGCAATTTCACCGCCGAGGTGCCGCCCTATGCCGGCCAGAACGTGTTCGAGGCGAACAAGGCGATCATCCGCGACCTCAAGGCCGCAGGCGCGGTCGTGCGCCACGAGACCTACGAGCACAACTATCC
>JAEVZM010000079.1 GCA_023392225.1 Pseudomonadota bacterium | reverse complement strand
GTCCATGCTTCCGCCTATCCTCCCGTGGGCGGACGGAGCTTCGGGCCGGCGCGCGGGCTCCTCTATGGCGGACCCGACTATGCCGAGCACGCCAACGACACGATCGTGCGACTCGCTATGATCGAGACCCGCGAGGGTCTCGCCGCCGTCGCCGAGATCTGCGCGGTGGAAGGTCTCGACGGCATCTTCGTCGGCCCCAACGACCTCGGCCTGACCCTCGGCAAGGGCACCGCCTCCGACCCGACAGATCCCGAGGTGCGGGCCGCCATCGATCATTGCGTCCGCACCGCGAGGGCCGCCGGCAAGCACGCCGGCATCTTCTGCCCGAGCGGCGCCGTCGCCCGTCGCCGGATCGGCGAGGGCTTCGACTTCGTCGTACCCAACAGCGACGCCAACCTCCTCAAGTCCGCGCTCGCGGCCGAGCTCGCCGCGGCGAGGGCAGCATGAGCGGCGCCGCGCTCCTCGTCGACTGCCGCAACCGCCTCGGCGAGGGCTGCTTCGTCGACCCCCGCGACGGCTGCCTGTGGTGGACCGACATCGAGGGAAGCAGCGTCTACCGGCGGGACGGCGCCGGCACAGTGACGCGCCACGTGCTTCCCGGGCGCGCCGGCTTCATCCTGCCGCGGAAGGAGTCCGGGTTCGTGATCGGCTTCCCGAAGCAACTGGTCCTCGCCGACCAGGACCTCCGCGTCTTCACGCGGCTCCATGACGTCGAGCCCGATGTGCCGGAGACCCGGATCAACGACGCCGCCGTCGATCCCTTCGGCGGCATCGTCTTCGGCACCTTCGACGAAACCCACGTGATGGCCGACCGGAGGCCGATCGCGAGCCTCTACCGGCTGGCGCCGGACGGCGGCCTCCGGCGGCTGTTCGGCGGCATCGTCATCTCCAACGGCCTTGCCTTCTCGCCCGACGGCGGCACGATGTACTTCGCCGACACGCCGGACGGGCGGATCCGCCGATTCGCCGTCGGCACCGACTTCGCCACCTTCGAGGAGGTCGCCCCGCTCGCCGGCCCCGACGCGGCACCCGGCTCACCGGATGGCGGCGTCACCGATGCCGCCGGCAACTACTGGAGCGCGCGCGTCTGGGGTGGCTGCGTGGTCCGGTTCGCGCCGGACGGCGCCATCAACGCGCGGATCGACCTCCCGACCAAGGGACCGACCTGCGTCGCCCTCGGCGGCGAAGGTCGCGACACGCTCTTCATCACCACGCTCCGCGTCCGGCACAGCGCGGCGGAGCTCGCCGCCGCGCCGGACGCCGGCGGCGTGTTCGCGGCACAGGTCGACGTGCCGGGCGAGCCCCAGCGCCTCTGCCTGCTCTAGACCCCACGGAGACGACGAATGACGATCGGGTACCTCAAGCGCGGCAAGCCCGAGTCCGAGCGGACCGAGGACGATGCGAAGGTGCGCGCGACGGTCGAGGCGACCCTTGCCGACATCGCCGCCCGTGGCGACGTGGCGGTGCGGGCGCTTTCCGAGAAGTTCGACGGCTATGCACCGGACTCGTTCCGCCTGTCGCCCTCCGAGATCGACGCGCTCGTCGCCCAGGTGTCCGAGCAGGACATGGCGGATATCCGTTTCGCCCAGGCCCAGGTCCGGCGCTTCGCCGAAGCCCAGCGCGCCTCGATGAGCGACATCGAGATCGAGACCCTGCCCGGCGTCGTCCTCGGGCACCGGAACATTCCGGTCCAGTCGGTCGGCTGCTACGTGCCCGGCGGCAAGTTCCCGATGGTCGCCTCCGCCCATATGTCGGTGCTGACGGCGAGCGTCGCCGGCGTGCCGCGCATCGCCGCCGCGACGCCGCCGTTCAAGGGCACACCCAACCCGGCGGTGATCGCCGCCATGCACATGGGCGGCGCGCACGAGATCTACGTGCTGGGCGGCATCCAGGCGGTCGGGGCGCTGGCCCTCGGCACGGAGTCGATCGCGCCGGTGGACATGCTGGTCGGCCCCGGCAACGCGTTCGTGGCCGAGGCCAAGCGCCAGCTCTTCGGCCGGGTCGGCATCGACCTCCTCGCCGGACCGACCGAGACCATGGTGATCGCCGACGACACGGTCGATGCCGAGCTCTGCGCCACGGACCTCCTCGGCCAGGCCGAGCACGGCTACAACTCTCCCGCCGTGCTGGTCACCAACTCGCGAAAACTCGCCGAGGCGACGCTCGCCGAGATCGACCGCCTGCTCGCCCTCCTGCCGACCGCGGAGACGGCGGGTCGCAGCTGGGCCGACTACGGCGAGGTGATCCTCTGCGACAGCCACGACGAGATGCTAGAAGTCGCCAACCGCATTGCCTCCGAGCATATCCAGGTGATGACCGACCGCGACGACTGGTACCTCGCGAACATGCACTCCTACGGCGCGCTGTTCCTCGGCGCCCGTACCAATGTCGCCAATGGCGACAAGGTGATCGGCACCAATCACACGCTGCCGACCCGGCGCGCGGGCCGCTACACGGGCGGCCTCTGGGTCGGCAAGTTCCTGAAGACGCACTCCTACCAGAAGATCCTCACCGACGAGGCCGCGGCGACCATCGGCGAGCATTGCTCGCGGCTCTGCATGCTGGAGGGATTCGTCGGCCATGCCGAGCAGGCCAACGGCCGCGGCCGCCGCTACGGCGGCCGGAACGTGCCCTATGGCACCGCGGTCGCACCGCGCGAGGCGGCGGAGTAGACGCGGCGTGGTCGCCCTCCCCCGGATGCCCTCGTTCCGCCTCGACGGCCGGCGCGCGCTCGTCACCGGCGCCTCCTCCGGCAGCGGCCTCGGCTGCGCGGCGGCCCTCGCCGAGGCGGGGGCGGAGGTCGTCATGGCAGCGCGCGGCGCCGACCGGCTCCAGGATGCCGCAACGGCCGTGCGCTCGGCTGGCGGCAGCGCGACGGCGCTCGTCCTCGACATCGCCGACGTCGACGCCACCAGTGCAGCCATCACTGCGCTCGGGCCGTTCGACGTGCTGGTCAACGCCGCTGGCCTCGCCCGCCACTCACCGTCTCTCGAGACCCGGCCGGCGGACTTCGACGCCGTCATGGCGATCAACCTCCGCGGCGCGTACTTCGTCTCGACCGCCGTCGCCCGGGGCCTGGTCGCCTCGGGACGCTCCGGCTCCATCATCCACGTCAGCTCGCAGATGGGTCACGTCGGCGGACCCGACCGCGCCGTCTACTGCGCCTCCAAGCACGCCATGGAAGGCTTCGTGAAGGCGATGGCGATCGAGTGGGGCAGGCACGGCATCCGGGTCAACACGGTCTGCCCGACCTTCGTCCGCACACCCCTCACGGAGCAGACCTTCGCCGACCCGGCACGCGTCCGCTGGATCGAAGAGAAGATCAAGCTCGGACGCGTGGCGGAAATCGAGGACGTCATGGGCGCGGTGGTCTATCTTGCAGGCGATGCGTCCGCGATGGTGACCGGGACCTCCCTCCTCATCGATGGCGGCTGGACGGCGGAGTGAAAGGCGACGCCCGGGACCAAGCTGGAGAGCGCGCCCGACCGCGTCGCCGGTTCGCGCCGATCGGCCGTCCCACCTGACGCCGGGACGGGTCGCCCAGGCATATCGCTCCAAGCGATGTCGTTTCTGTGCTTTCCTGATGCCCTTTCGAAAGGTCAGGGAATCATCGCCGATGTCGAACAGCGTGCGCCACGCCGCACCGGCTCAGGCCGGCCGGGGGCGCGCGGACGACGCGACCCGCGGCGCCAAGGGCGAGCCCCGGCCGACCCCGGCCGAGGAGGCGCTGGCACTCGTCGCGCTCACCCTCATGTCGCCCGCCCAGGTCGCCGCGCTGCAGCGGATCGTCGACGCGCCGAAGGGTGTCCGCTCCGCCGGCCCCGCACCAGATGCGGTCGCCGAGGCCCTTCGTGCCCTCGGCCCGCTCTTCGACGCCGAGTCCGCCGGGCTCCGCTTCTCCGACCCCGCCTTCCGCCCCGCATTCCGGGCCGCCCTCGCCCGCTACCGGCAGGCCGACGATCCCGTGACCCGCATCCGCTCGGCGCTCATCGAGGGGCGGATGGACGATGCCCTCGCCGTCCTCGCCGCCAGCGGCGGCGCGTTCCTCTCGATGATCCACGGCCTCGAGCGGGCGCTGGAGGTGGCGCGGCTCTTCCCCGAGGGCGACGACGCGCGCCCGGCCGAAGTGATGGTGCTCGATGTCGTCAACGCGATGAAGTCCGGCGAGCTGGTGCGGGCGGACGTCCTCGTCGAGCGGATCGTCGGCCGGCGGCACCTGCCCCCGCTCGGGGACGACCAGTCCCAGATCGACGACCGGCTGGCGACGTTCCGCTTCGTCAAGGCGATCTACGCTGACCAGACGATCGACGAAACCGGCCTCACCCAGGTCTACCGCACGCTCGCCCGCCTGCCCCCGACGGCGACGATCGAGGCGGGGCTGCTGCACCATGTCACCCTCGACGTGTACCTCCGGCTCGGCCAGTGGGCCGCCGCCGGCGAAGCGGCGCAGCGGGCGCTTTTCCACTTCGAGCGCGCCGGGGCGAACGGCCTCGCCTTCTACGTCCACCTCTACCAGGCGATCATCGACCTTGCGCGCGGCGAGGTGACGGCTGCCGGCGGCGCCGTCGACCGGGCGACGCGGCTGATGGGACAGGCCCCGGAGCTGACCGGCAACGACAATCTCCTCCTCGTCTCGCTGCGGCTGATACAGCAATACGAGGCGGGCGAGCCCGACGGGTGGGTGACGCACCTGATGACCGCTGCCGAGCCGATCCCCGTGGGCGAGCTCTGGCCGGCGGTGGCGGAGCCGATCCTCGCCTATGGTCGCCGCGCCCTCGGCGCCTTTGCCACCCATGCGGCGGCGATCGCCTGGGTGCGTCGGTGGCGCGTGCATCAGCGCCGTTCCGACCGCTTCGAGCGGATGATCTCGGTGGAGGAGGTGCGGGCCCTGCAGGCGGCCCACCGCTTCCAGGAGGCGGACGAGATCCTCGAGCATATCGGCCCGCCGGCGAGTGCGCCGCATGTGATCGCAGCGCTTGCCGCCAGCCTCGAGCTCCGTCCCCGCGCCCCCGAGCTCGCCGAGAGCCTCGATACCCTCGCCCGCCGCGCCGAGCTTGCGGTCCGCCACCTCGCCGAGGTCGAGCTGCTTCGCGCCCGGGCGTCCCTGGCGCGGGGCAACGAGGACGAGGCGGCGCGCGCGCTGGCACGGCTCGTCGACATCGCCCCGCCGGACCGGTTCGGCACGTTCTACCGGGAGAACCAGACCGCGCTCGCCGAGAGCGTCTCGAACCGTGCGCTCCGCCCCGTGCTGCGGCGGCGCCCGCAGCTTGCCCGGAGGCTCTCGGACGCCATCGTCGACAACGCGGCGGCAGTCCCCCCATCCGCGGCCGGCCTCAGCCGGCAGGAGCGCCGCGTCCTCGCCCTCCTCGCCGAGGGCCTGCCGAACAAGGCGATCGCCCGCCGGCTGGGGCTCGCCACGCCGACGGTCAAGTTCCACCTGACCCGGCTCTACGCCAGGCTCGGTGCCCGCAACCGCCGCGAGGCGGTGGCAAATGCGCTCGCACGGGGCCTGATCCCGGCCTGACCCATACTTCTCAATCAAAAAGCCATACCATCCGGGCGTTGTTCCGCCACTCCTGCCGTCGGAAGATCGGCCTTCGACGGACAGGGAGCCGGCCGTGCATTGGGTTGTTCATGCAGAACTGGGGCGCGAAGGTGCTTTCGACGTCCAGCTGCCGGCCGGCGACGACGGGCAGCCGGCGCGCGCGCCCGAGCTCGCCGTGCCGGTCGAGCAGCTCCTCATCTCGGTCGCGTCCTGCTTCGCCAAGAGCTGTCACATCGTGCTCGCCGCCCGCGGCGAGGCGCCTTGCGACATCAGGATTGCGGTCACCGGCGAGAAGGCCGGCGACCCGCCCAACCGGCTGAGCCGCATCGGCATCACGTGCGAGTTGGTCGGCTTCGACCCCGCCCAGGCGGGCCGGGTGCGGCGCGACGCGAAGCGGATCTGCACGGTGACCAACACGCTGGCCTGCGAATTCGAGGTATCGGAATGAGCGTGGGCGGCAGCCTCTGGAGCCTCGGCATCGATGTCGGCGGCACCTTCACCGACGTCGTCCTCTCCGGCCGCGACGGCGCGCTGCACTCCACCAAGACACCGTCCACGACCGACCAGTCCGACGGCGTCCTCAACGGCATCGCCAAGGTCGCCGCCCAGGTCGGGGAGACGGCCGAGACGCTCCTCGCCCACTGCGGCATCGTCGTGCATGGCACGACGGTGGCGACCAACGCGCTGCTCGAGTATCGGGGCGCGAAGGTCGGGCTGATCACCACCGAAGGCTTCCGCGACGAGCTCGAGTTCCGCCGCTCCTACAAGGAGAGCACCTTCAATCCCCGGCTCAAGGCGCCGCATGCCATCTGCCCGCGGCGCCTGCGCATCGGCGTGCCGGAGCGCGTCGCGCCGGACGGCTCGGTCCTCATCCCGCTCGACGAGGGCGCCGTCCGCGACGCCGTCGCCTTCCTGCTCGCCGAGGGCTGCGAGGCGATCACCGTCTGCTTCCTGTTCAGCTTCGTCGCCCCCGACCACGAGCGGCGCGTGGCCGAGATCATCCGCGAGATGGCGCCCGGCCTCTACGTGTCGCTGTCCTGCGACGTGCTGCCGGAGATCCGCGAGTACGAACGCGTCTCCACCACGGTGGTGAACTCCTATGTCGGGCCGGCCATCCAGACCTATGTCTCGCATCTCGACGAGAAGCTGCGGGCCCGCGGCTTTGCCGGCGAGCTTTTCATCATGCAGTCGAACGGCGGCATGCTGACCGCCGCCGAGACCGGGCGGAAGGCGGTCGGCACGCTCCTCTCGGGGCCCGCCGGCGGCGTCACCGCGGCAGGCTGGGTCGGCCAACTCGCCGGCTACCGCGACCTCATGGTGGTCGACATGGGCGGCACGTCCTATGACGTCTCCGTCATCCAGGACCTTCACCCCGCGACCACCACCGAGAGCTGGCTGGCGCGGTACCGCATCGCGCTGCCGATGCTCGACATCCACACGGTCGGCGCGGGCGGCGGCTCGATCGCCTGGATCGACGATGGCGGGGCGCTGCGCGTCGGGCCCGAGTCCGCGGGGTCGCTCCCGGGGCCGGCTTGCTACGGCCGCGGCGGCACGCGGCCGACGGTGACCGACGCCAATCTCGTCCTCGGCCTCCTCAATCCCGACTTCTTCCTCGGCGGCGAGATGGCGCTCGACGTGGCCGCAGCGGAGGCGGCGCTCGCCCGTCATGTCGCCGAGCCGCTCGGCATGTCCGTCCGCGACGCCGCCCAGGCGGTCTCGGAAATCGTCAACAGCAACATGGCCAATGCCAGCCACCTCGTGACGACGCGCCGCGGCCTCGACCCGCGCGACTTCGCCCTCGTCGCGGCAGGCGGCGCCGGCGCGCTCCATGCCGGGCGCCAGGCCGAGCTGCTCGGCATGTCGACGGTCATCGTCCCCGCGGCCGGACCGGTGTTCTGCGCCCTCGGCGACACCGTCGCCAACCTCAAGGTCTCCGAGTCCCGCACCTACCTTGCGCGCCTTGCGGACCTCGACCTCGCCGAGCTGAACCGGCGCTTCGAGGAGATCGAGACCGGGGCCCGGGCCCGCCTCGCCGGCCAGTCCGTGACCGAGGACTTCGAGATCCGGCGGAGCCTCGACCTTCGCTACGAGGGCGAGGTCCACGAAGTCGTGGTGCCGCTCCGGACGCGCACGCGGCGGATCACCGCGCTCAACATCGAGGCGACGCTCCGCAGCTTCCACGACCTGCACGAGACCCTGTTCGCCCACAAGGATCCGGCGCACCCGGTCGAGCTTCTGACGATCCGGGTCGACGTGCTCGGCCTCCGCGAGCCGCCGCGCGCCCGGGGCGTGGAATTCGGCGACGAAGATCCCGCCCCGGCGCTGAAGGGCCGTCGCAGCATCGTCTACACCGACGGGGCGCACGATACGGCGGTCTATGACGGGGCGCTGCTGCGGGCCGGGCACTTCATCACCGGGCCGGCGGCCATCGAGAGCTGGGGCACGACGATCATCGTCTGCCCGGGCCAGGAGGCGCTGATCGACGCCTACGGCAACTGCATCATCGAGAACGGGCGGGCAGGCGCCGCATGACGGCCATCCAGCGCCAGATCCTCTCCGCCCGCTTCGCCGCGCTCGCCCGCGAGGGCGCCGAGTCCTTCGCGCGAATGGCGCGCTCGCCGGCGGTGATGGACGAGGGCGCCTATGCCTGCGCGATCCTCGATGCCTCCGGACGGCTCGTGGCGCAGGAGCAGGGCGAGCCGAGCCAGCTCGCCGCCGTGCAGGCGACGGTCGCCTGGCTGATCGACGCCTTTGCCTTCGACATCGCGGAGGGCGACGCGATCCTCGCCGGCGACCCCCATTGCGGCGGCACCTTCGCCGGCACGCTGACCCTCACAATGCCGGTCGCGCATGAAGGCGAGATCGCCTATTTCGTCGCGATCCGCTTCGCCTGCCCCGACCTCGCCGGCGACATTCCCGGCCCGTTCCAGCCGACCGCCCGCGAGATCTGGGAGGAGTCGCTTCGGGTCACCCCCGTCAAGCTCGCCCGGGCCGGGGCGCCGCAGCGCGACGTCCGACGCTACATCCTCAAGAACAGCCGCGCTCCCGATCACCTCGATGCCGACCTCACCGCGGCCGAGGCCGCGGCGCGGCAGGTGGCAATCCGCCTCGCGGCGATCCTCGCGGCGCGCGGCGCCACGCTGGTGCAGAGCGCCGCCGAGTATCGGATCGCCCACGCGCGCGCCCGTCTCGCCAGCCACCTTCGGGACATGGCCGCGGCAACCGTCGAAGCGCCGCTGCCCGGCACCGCCGGGATCGTCCGCGTCAGCATCGTCCCGGCCGACGACGGGATCATCGTCGACTTCGCCGGAACCTCGGATGCGGCCGAGAGCGCTGCAAACCTCACCCCCGCCGCCACGGCTGCCGTCGTCCTCGCCGAGCTCGCAGGCCCGGTGATCGAGGACGTCGGCATGAGCCAGGGAATCCTCGATGCGGTCACGCTGGTCATGCCAGCCGGCCTCTGCGTGAGCGCGGCAGCACCGGCCGCCGTCAGCCTCGGCTGGCGGCAGGTGGCGCCGGCAGTCTCCGCCGCCCTCGCCCGCGCCACGCGGCGCGAGCCAGCCTTTTCCCCGTCGGCGCCGCTGGTCGTCCTCTTTCCCGAGATCGGGGCGAGCCCCGTCGCCGTGCCGATGACGCTTTCGCCCGGCTTCCTGCCGCGGGCGGAGACGGCGGGCGGCGACGCGGCAACGGGCCGACGCCGGCTGATCTCGGCGGAGCAGGCCGAGGTCGAGGGGATCGTCAGCATCGTCCGCCGCGAGTTCGACGACGGCGGCATGGTGGCCGAAGTCGAGGTCCGGCGCGCCGATCTCGAAGGCATCGTGGTCCCCGGTGCCGAGATCGCTCCCGACATCCGCCAGGCGGCGCCCATCGCCCGCGAGCGCTCCAACGTGCTCGCGCTCGCCGTCGGGGCGCGCATCCTCTTCAGATATCCCGAGCGGACGGAGGCGCTGCCATGACGCCCGCGGAGATGATCCGTGCCCGCGTCGTGGGCGGCGGCTTCGACACGGCCGCCGAGGAGATGAGCGCGACCGTGACCCGCACGGCGCGGAGCCCGATCTTCAACGAGGCGCACGATTTCACCACCGGCATCTTCGAGCTCCGGGACGGCCGGGCACAGCTCATCGCGCAGGCCCCGGGCTGCACGCTGCACCTCTATGCGATCTGCTCGGCGGTCCAGGCCGCCCTCGACCTCTTCCGCAACGATCTCCATCCCGGCGACCTGATCCTCGCCTCCGATCCCTATGACGGCGGCACGCACATCCCCGATCACGTCGTCATCCTGCCGGTCTTCGTCGACCGCAAGCCGGTGTTCTTCCCCGTGGTCCGGGCCCATTTCGCCGACAGCGGGGGCCCGGTCGCGGGCGGCTACAATCCCGCGGCACGCGACATCTGGCAGGATGGCGTGGTGGTGCCGCCGATCAAGCTCTACGAGCGCGGCGAGCGGCGCACCGACGTGTTCGACATGGTGCTCGCCAACAATCGCGTCCGCGACTGGCTGCTCGGCGACCTCGACGCCATGCGCGGCGCATGCCTCACCGCGCAGGCCCGCATCGAGCGGATCGTCGAGCGCTTCGGCATCGCCGAGACGCGGGACGCGATCGAGGCCAACATCGACTACGCCGAGCGCCGCGTCCGCGCCGAGATCGCCAGCTGGCCGGACGGCGACTACAGCGCCGAGACCTTCATCGACCATGACTACCAGGGCGGCCACGACATCCGCGTCGCCTGCACCGCGCGGATTCGCGGCTCGGACGTCACCTTCGACTTCACCGGCAGCGCCCCTGAGGTGAACGGCTTCGTCAATTCGCCGATCGCCAACACGCTGAGCTTCGTCTTCGTCGCCGTTGCCTCCGTCATCGACGAGGACGTGCCGGTCAACGAGGGCTACATGCGGCCCGTGACGGTGATCGCCCCGGAGGGCACGGTGGTGAACCCGCGGCCGCCGAAGCCGGTCGGCAACTGCACCTGCATCTGCGGCGCCGAGATCGCGGAGGTGGCGCTCCTCGCGCTGGCGCAATGCGCCCCGACCCGTGTCGGCGTCAACTGCCACAAGCTGCCGCTGGCCTATACGAGCGGCCGCTATCCCGATGGCAAGCCGTGGATATCGCTCAACTTCCACGGCTATACCGGCGGCGCCGGCGCGGCCTATGGCACCGACGGCTGGGGCCTCTATCCGCCGCTGATGACCGGCGTCATCCTGCCCTCGATCGAGATGAACGAGATGCAGTATCCGATCCGCATCGAAAGGCACGAATACGAGCGGGATACCGCCGGCGCCGGGCGCTGGCGCGGCGCCCCGGGGGTCCGCACGCGAATCCGCTTTCTCGCCGAGAACATCACCAATGCGATGCTCGCCGGCGTCCGCCACCCGACACGCGGCTTCTGCGGCGCCGAGGACGGGCCACCCAACGAGCTCGCGCTGATCGCCGAGGGCGACCGCACCGAGGTCACCGAGGTGGTCTACAACCGCCGTCTCCCGGCCAACGCCGCGATCGAGTTCCTCCGCGGCGGCGGCGGCGGATGGGGCAGCGCGCTGGACCGGCCGGAGGCCGAGGTCCTCGCCGACATTGCCAACGACTACGTCTCGGTGGAGCGGGCCGCCGAGACCTACGGCGTCGTCGCCGACAAGACGCACCGCACGCTCGACCGGGAGGCAACACGCCGGCGAAGGGCCGAACGCGCCCGGGGCAATCTGGCAGACACAATCGAACAGGAGCACACATCATGACACGTAACGCTGCGCGACTGGGCTGGATGCTGCCGGGGCTGATCGCCGCCGGGATGGCCGGCCCGGCCCTTGGTGCCGATGGTCCGTTCATCATCAACACGCTGCAGGCGCCGGCCACCATGGACCCGGCCTACCTCTGCGACATCACCGACAACGGCTACGTGGCGCCGCTCTACGCCCCGCTCGTGGGCTACGGGCGCACGCCCATCGCCGACGCCCCCGCCGGCGTGACGGTGACGCGCGAGGACGCCAGCCAGATCGTGCCCGAGCTGGCCGAGAGCTGGTCGGTCTCCGACGACGGCCTCGTCTACACCTTCACGCTGCGCGACGGCCTGAAGTTCGCGTCCGGCAAGCCCATCGACGGGGCCGCCGTCGCCGCGTCGCTGGAGCGGGCCCTCAAGTCGGGCTCCTGCGGCACGCATTTCATGGAGGCCGCGGACTACGGCAACACCAAGTCGATCACCGCCGACGGCAACACCGTCACGATCACGCTCGACCACCCGCAGCCGCTGCTCATCCACGCCCTCACCCAGCCGAACGTCTCGATCGTCGACGTGGCCACGGTCGACGCGAGCGGCGGCAACGACTGGCTCGCCACCCATTCGGCCGGCTCCGGCCCCTACGTCCTCGACAGCTACCAGCCGGGCGTGAAGGCCGTGTTCAAGGCCAACCCCAACTACTACGGCGAAGCGCCGCGCGAGCCCGAGGTCATCCTCAACTTCATCGCCGATCCCTCGACGCTCCTGCTCCAGGCCCGCAACGACGCGGCGAACATCACGCTCGGGCTTCCCAAGCAGATGCTGTCGGAGGTCGCCGACAGCATGAACATCGTTGCCGTGCCGGCGCCGCGCTGGGAGCTGCTCGGCCTGCCCAACCGCATCCCGCCCTTCGACAACGCCAAGTTCCGCAGCGCACTGAGCTACGCCGTCCCCTATGACGTGATCGTCGATTCCGTCGCCCATGGCTACGGCGAGCTCTTCTTCGGCCCGTTCCCGCCGCAGCTGCCGGGCTACAATGCCGAGCTCGGCGGACCCCGCGCCTTCGACATGGCCAAGGCGCAGGAGCTCATGGCCGAGAGCGGCGTGACCGGTCCGGTGCCCCTCACCATCACCATCCGCGAGGGGCGCGACGACCACGAGCAGATCGCCACCATCCTCCAGCAGGTGTGGGGCCAGCTTGGCGTCAACGTCACGATCTCGAAGGTGTCCGGCTCGGCCTATGCGGAACTGGTCTCGGCGCCGGAGAAGACCACCGGCATCATGCGCTCGGACGGCCCGTCGGTGACCTTCGCGCCGTGGCTCCTCAACTACGACATCCGCTGCGAATCGAACTTCAACATGTCGAACTACTGCAACCCCGAGCTCGAGGCGGCCTTCGCCCCGTCGAA
>JAEVZM010000059.1 GCA_023392225.1 Pseudomonadota bacterium | reverse complement strand
TGGTACAACTGACCTCTAAAAACCCGTTGGCCGCCCCTGCCGCCCGATTCTGAGCGCGTGTAAGCGTGGCAGCGAAGTGTGTCAAATTCCGGGTGTCGCCGCATCAGCGACCCCGTGTCGCCGCCAGTGCGCCGAAATAGACGAGCGCCGAGACGACGACGATCGAGAAGCTGGTCGGCCAGTCCGTATGCCAGGCGATGACGAGGCCGAGCCAGGCTTCGGCCAGCGCCAGCGCGGCCGAGAGCACGATCCCCGGAACCACGCGCGCCGGCAGGAGCGGTGCGGCGGCGGGGGGGCCGACCATCAGGGCGAAGACCAGGAGGACGCCGACGATCTGCACCGACTGGGCGACGGCGAGGGCGGTCACGGCGAGGAACAGGACGCCGATGGTCCGCGGCGACACCCCGCGCGCGTCGGCTAGCTCGGGCTGGAGCGTGGCGAAGAGGAGCGGCCGCGATATCAGGGCGAGCGCGGCAAGGGTCAGCGCGCCGAGGGCGGCGAGGGTGAGCAGCATCGCCGGCGAGACCGCGAGGACATTGCCGAAGAGGATCGCGGTCGCCTGGAGCGTGGTCGACTTGTTGAGGCTGAGGAACAGGAGGCCGAAGCCGAGGGCGAGCGCGAGCACGATGCCGATCGCGACGTCGCGGCCGCTGATCCGTTCGGCGAGGAGGCCCATGCCGATGCCGGCGGCGAGCGTGAAGACGATCATCCCGCCGAGCGGCGGGGCGCCGATCAGGGCAGCGCCGGTCGCCCCGGCGAAGCCGACATGGGACAGCGCATGGCCGGCGAAGGTCTGGCCGCGGACCACCAGGAACCACCCGACGACGCCGGCCACCACAGCGACGATGCCGCTCGCCGCGAAGGCGCGGATCATGAAGTCGTAGCTAAGCATGGTCGTGGTGATGCTCGCGCTCGACATGGGCGCCCTCGGACATGACGAACATCCGCCCGCCCGACCGGATGACCGCGATCGGCGCGCCATAGAGGCGCGACAGGGTCTGGGGCGTCACCACCTCGTCGATGGTGCCGAGGGCGGCATGGCCATGGCCGAGATAGAGGATGCGGTCGACGGCGCCGAGAAGCTGGTTGAGCTCGTGCGCGGTGAACAGCACCGTCAGGCCGAGCCGGCGCGACAGGTCGCGGACGAGGTCGACCACGACCTGCTGCTGGTGCTGGTCGAGGCTGATCAGCGGCTCGTCGAGAAGGAGGAGGCGAGGGCGGCCGACGAGGGCGCCGGCGATCAAGAGCCGCTGGCGCTCGCCGCCCGACATCCTGGTCAGCGGCCGGTGCGCCAGCGCGGTGCCGTTGACCAGCTCGAGCGCCGTATCGACCGCGTGCCGGTCGGCGGACGACAGGAGCGGCAGCCCCCAGCGCTCGCCGTTGACGGCTGAGGCGATGAAGTCGCGGCCGCTCACGGGTGCCGTGGTCACCGCGCCCCGGGTCTGGGGCAGGTAGGCGATGCCCGGCAGGCCGCGGCGGGCGGGCGTCCCGAACACGCTGATGGTGCCCGACTGCACCGGCACGAGGCCGAGGATGGCGCGCATCAGCGTGGTCTTGCCCGCGCCGTTCGGCCCGAGCACGCCGACGAACTCGCCCTCCCGAATCGCGAAGCTCGCGTCGGCGAGAAGCCGGGCCCCGCCGAGCGCGATGCTGACGTCGTCGAAGGCGACGGCGCTCAAGATGCGGGAGCCGACAGCGCCCGCGCCGTCGCGTCGAGCTGGTCCTGCATCCACTGGACGTAGCTCGAGCCCTCGGGCATCGATTCGGTCACCGGCACGACCGGCACCTTGGCCGCTTCCGCCAGCGCCAGCAGGCGCTCGGTCATCGGGTCGACGACCTGGCGGTTGTAGAACAGCACGCGGGCGCGGCCGGAGCGGATGTCGTCCTCGACCTCGGCGATCGCCCGGGCCGACGGCTCGGTCTCGTTCATCACCGCCCGCTGGAAGTCGGCGCCGAGCATGTCGAGGCCGAGTGCCTCCGCCATCAGGCCGAACACCGGCTCGCTGGCGATCACCGGCGTGCCGGCGTAGCGGCCGCGGATCTCGGCGATCTGCGCCGCGAGGGCCTCGAGCGAGGTGTCATAGGCGGCGAGGCGCTCGCGGTAGCCGGCGGCGCCGTCGGGATCGCGGGCGGCGAGATCGTCCGCCAGCGCCGCGGCGAGCGCCGGGACGGCCGCCGGGTCGTACCACAGGTGGGGATTGCCGCCGGTCTCAGCGCCGAGCAACTCCGCCACGTCGAGGACGGTGCGGTCGGCGTCAGGCGAGGCTTCGAGCAGGTGCTCCATCCAGTGATCATAATCGAGGCCGTTCATGATGGCGATGTCCGCATCGGCCACCGTTCGTGCCACGGAGGGCGGCGGAGAGAAGTCGTGCGGATCGGCGTCCGGGCTGATCGCGATGCTCTCGACGGCGACGCGGTCGCCGCCGATCGCTTGCGCGACCTCGCCATAGAAGGTCTCGGCGGCGACGATGCGGATCGGGTCGGCGGCGAAGGCGCCGGCGCTCGACAGCGCAAGCGCGCCGGCCAGCGCGAGGGTGCGAACGAACATGCGGCAAGTCTCCAGAGGTGATTGGTGCGTAACGTTATAACGTTACATTTCCGATCCACAAGCCCCATCCGAGGGGGCCGCGCCGGACACGGCGCGAAACCGTCTGCTCAGCCGTGGTCCCGGCAGCCTTCCTTGAGCATGCCTCGGAGCGTCTTTCGCGCCTGCTTGTTGTCGGCCGGATCCGGGGTGCCCGCCTTCTTGAGCTTTCGCCAGGTATCCAGCTTCTGCTTGGCTTCGCCGCATTCCTCGTCGAGGGCGGTCTGGATGGCGCGGGTGTGCAGCGCCAGCGCTTCGGCCAACGCGTCGGCCTCGGGGTCGCGCTTGTCCTCGGCGGTGAGGAGATACGCGCCGCCGATCCCAATCACTATTGCAGCCAGAACGAGGAGCTTCTTCATCGGTGCGGTTGCCGGGCGTGTGCCGCAGGAGCGGTGAGGGGAGCGATCAGGTGTACGATATCGGCGTAAACGTAAAGTCTGGCTTTCGTGCGTCAGGCCTTGGTGATCGCTTTCGCGGGGTTGTAGAACCCGGTGCACCGGCCGCGGGTATTCGAGTGCGGGCGGTCGGGAGGAGATAGCCGATGTCCCGCGAGGACGGAAGTGACGCGCGCTACGACTACGTGATCGTGGGTGGTGGGACGGCGGGGTGCGTGCTCGCCAACCGGCTGAGCGGCGATCCGGGGACGCGGGTGCTCCTGCTCGAGGCGGGCGGGCGCGACAGCTATCCCTGGATCCACGTTCCGGTCGGCTACCTCTACTGCATGGGCAACCCGCGCACCGACTGGATGATGCGCACCGAGGCGGAGCCGGGGCTCAACGGCCGCTCACTCGCCTATCCGCGCGGCCGGGTGCTCGGCGGCTGCACCGCGATCAACGGCATGATCTACATGCGCGGCCAGGCGGCCGATTACGATCACTGGCGCCAGCTCGGCAATGTCGGCTGGGGCTGGGACGACGTCCTGCCGTATTTCCGGAAGTCCGAGGACAATTTCCGCGGGGCGAGCGACCTGCACGGCGCCGGCGGCGAGTGGAAGGTCGCCCGCCAGCGGCTCAAGTGGGACATCCTCGAGGCCTTCCGCGACGCCGCCGAGGAGATCGGCATCCCGCGCCGCGACGACTTCAACGACGGCGACAACGAGGGCTCCGGCTTCTTCGAGGTCAACCAGCGGAATGGCGTGCGCTGGACGACGGCGAAGGCGTTCCTCCGTCCCGCCCGGAGGCGCGCCAATCTCGAGGTGGTCACCGGGGCGCTGGTCGCCGAGATCGTGCTCGACGGGCGGCGCGCCACCGGCGTGCGCTTCACCGTCGACGGCAGGGCGCGCGTCGCCTCGGCCGGGGCGGCGGTGATCCTCGCCGCCGGCGCGATCAACTCGCCGAAGCTCCTCGAGCTGTCCGGCATCGGCGACCCCGAGGTCCTCGCCGCGCACGGCATTCCGGTGCGGCATGCGCTGCCGGGCGTCGGCGCCAACCTTCAGGACCATCTCCAGATCCGCACGGTGTTCGGGGTGAGCGACGCCCGGACCCTCAACCAGCTCGCCAACAGCCCGTTCGGCAAGCTGGCGATGGCGGCCGAGTACGCCCTGTTCCGGAGCGGGCCGCTGTCGATGGCGCCGAGCCAGCTCGGCATCTTCTCGCGGAGCGACGAGACGGTGGCGACGCCGAACCTCGAGTATCACATCCAGCCGCTGTCGACCGACAAGCTGGGCGATCCGCTCCATCCCTATCCGGCGGTGACGGTCTCGGTGTGCAATCTGCGTCCCGAGAGCCGCGGCGACTGCCACGTCCGGAGCCGCGAGCCCGGCGCACAGCCGGCGATCCGCCTCAACTACCTGAGCGCGCCGAAGGACCGCGAGATCGCCGTCGCGGCGCTGCGCCAGGCGCGCCGGCTCACCGCGGCGAAGGCGCTTCGCCGCTATGCGCCGCGCGAGCTCCTACCGGGGCCGGCGGTGAGCACCGACGACGAGCTCCTCAAGGCCGCCGGGGACATCGGCACCACCATCTTCCACCCGGTCGGGACCTGCCGGATGGGGCGGGACGCGGGTGCCGTGGTCGACGACACCCTCCGCGTCCACGGCATCGGCGGCCTCCGCGTGGTCGATGCCTCGATCATGCCGACCATCCCCTCCGGCAACACCGCCTCGCCGGTGGTGATGATCGCCGAGAAGGCGGCCGAGATGATCCTCCGCCAGCCGCGAGCGGGCTGAGATCACCGCGGCGGCGGGCGGGGTCGTCAGTGTACTTGCGAATGCCTATCAGAAACATTACAAACTATTGATATTACTTGATAATTCGACTCCTTCCCGCGACAAGGTGGGCATCGGGGAGTAGTCACCGCTCGTTGCAGCGGGACCGCGTCAACAGGCTTGCGCTCCGGCGCATGGCGCGGTCAGCCGATCCGTCGGCCCGACAAGACCGTGGCGTGACCTGTCGATGATGCGGACCGACAGGCATTCGGCGCCCGGCTTGCAGGTCCGTTCGGAGAATTGCCTGTGTCCCCGCTCGCCATAACGGTGCTCGCCTTGAGCATGTCGGTCGATGCCTTCGCGGTCTCCGTCGGCCGCGGCGCCGCCATCGGGCGCCCGCCGGTCGCCGAGGCGTTGCGCACCGGCGCCGTGTTCGGCGTGGTCGAGGCGATCACGCCGCTGATCGGCTGGATCGCCGGCGTCGCCGCCAGCCGCTACGTCGAGGCCATCGACCACTGGATCGCCTTCGCGCTGCTTGCCGGCGTCGGCCTGCACATGCTCCATGCCGCCTTCGCCGGCGGCGAGGACCGACCGCCGCGGGGGCGCTCGCTGACCGTCCTGGTCGCGACCGCGATCGGCACCAGCCTCGACGCGATGGCGGTCGGCGTGTCGCTCGCCTTCCTCGACGTGAACATCGCCGTCATCGCCGTGGCGATCGGCCTCGCCACCTTCGTCATGTCCTCCGGCGGCATGCTGGTCGGCCGGGTGATCGGCGAGCGTTGCGGGCGGCTCGCCGAGGTGGTGGCCGGCATCGCCCTCTGCATCCTCGGCGCGGCGATCCTCATCGAGCACCTCAGCGCCGCCTGAACCGGCGGGTCGCGACGCCGCGTCCCATCGCGGGGCCGGCGGGAGGCGCTATGGTCGCCGCCATGATCGTCGCCCTCGACTCGCTCCTTGTCGGCCCCGTCGCCCCCTTGGGCCCGGAGGGCGTGCCGAGCGCCATCGACAAGCATCCGCTCGATCGCGCCGTCCATCTCGGCCGCGAGGGGCTGGCGGCCGACGCGCAGGGCGACCGCAGGCGTCACGGCGGCGTCGAGAAGGCGCTGCATCACTATCCGCTCGACCACTACGCCGCCTGGCGGGAGGAGATCGGCGCGCGGCCCGTGCTGTCCGGGCCCGGTGCCTTCGGGGAGAACCTGTCCTCGCGCGGGCTGACCGAGGCCGATGTCGCCATCGGCGACGTCTTCCGCCTCGGCGCCGCACTCGTCGAGGTGAGCCAGGGGCGCCAGCCGTGCTGGAAGCTCAACCACCGCTTCGGCGTGCCCGACATGGCGGCGCGGGTGCAGGCGAGCGGCCGCACCGGCTGGTACTATCGCGTGCTCGAAGAGGGCCTGGTGGCGCCGGGCGACGCGCTCATCCGCGTCGAGCGGAGGACGCCCGACTGGCCGCTCGCCCGGCTGTGGCGGATCCTCTATGTCGACACGCTCGCCGTCGACGAGCTCGCCGCCATGGCGGAGATCCCCGGCCTGCCCGAGAGCTGGCGCCGGCTCGCGGCGCGGCGCCTCGAGCGCCGGCAGGTCGAGGACTGGTCGCCGCGCCTCCTCGGCGGCTGAGGGCGCGTCAGCGCCAGCCGAGGGCCGGCGCGACGTGCTTCAGCACCGCCTCGATGGCGTGGGCGCAGTAGTCGACGCCGAGCTGGTTCGGGATGGTGAGGAGGAGCGTATCGGCCTCGGCGATGCCCTCGTCCTCGCGGAGCTGGGCGACCAACGCGTCCGGCTCGGCGGCATAGCTCCGGCCGAAAATGGCGCGCGTGTTCTCGTCGATATAGCCGACCTGGTCGCTCTCGTTGCCGCTCCGGCCGAAATAGGCGCGGTCGCGGGCGTCGACGATCGGGAAGATGCTGCGGCTGACCGAGACCCGCGGCGTGCGGGCATGGCCCGCCTCCTTCCAGGCCTCCCGGTAGGCGCGGATCTGCTTCGCCTGCTGGACGTGGAAGGGCTCCCCGGTCTCGTCGTTCTTGAGGGTGGAGCTTTGCAGGTTCATGCCGAGCTTGGCCGCCCAGACCGCCGTCGCGTCGGAGCCGGCGCCCCACCAGATGCGCTCGCGCAGCCCTTCGGAATAGGGCTCGGGGCGGAGCAGGCCCGGCGGGTTGGGGAACATCGGCCGCGGGTTGGGCTCGGCGAAGCCCTGGCCGCGGATCACCTCGAGGAACACTTCCGCATGGGCGCGGCCCATGTCGGCGTCGGTCTTACCCTCCTCGGGCTGGTAGCCGAAGTAGCGATAGCCTTCGATCACCTGCTCGGGCGAGCCGCGGCTGATGCCGAGCTGCAGCCGCCCGCCGGCGATGAGGTCGGCGGCGCCCGCATCCTCGGCCATGTAGAGCGGGTTCTCGTAGCGCATGTCGATCACGGCCGTGCCGATCTCGATGCTCGTCGTCCGCGCGCCGACGGCGGCGAGCAGCGGGAAGGGCGAGGCGAGCTGCCGGGCGAAATGGTGGACGCGGTAGTAGGCGCCGTTCGCGCCGAGTTCCTCCGCCGCGACCGCGAGGTCGATCGACTGGAGGAGGGCGTCGGCGGCGGACCGCGTCTGCGACTGCGGCGAGGGCGTCCAGTGGCCGAAGGAGAGGAAACCGATCTTCTTCATGGAATTCATCACGGGTGAGCGTTGCGTTGCACGACAGATAGGTCACGAGGCGCGGTTTGTCGCCTCCGGCCGTCCGGCAGGCGGCGGCGTCTCCTGCGCGAACCGGCTGCCTTCCGCGGCCAGCCAGGCGCAGAACGCTTCCGACTTCCGGTCCCGGCGCGGCCGCCTGAGGGCCACGTAGTCGAGGCCGCTCGCGACGAACCCGCATGGCGCGACGAGGCGGCCGGCCCGGATATCGTCGGCCACCAGTGGCCAGGGCGCGATGCCGGCACCGAGGCCGGCGATGACCGCCTCGAGCATGAAGTAGAAGTGCTCGTACTCGGTGCCGTCGCGGGCATCGATCGGGACCCCGGCGATCGCCGACCATGCCTCCCAGGCGTTCCGGCGCGTGGCGGCATGGAGTTTCGGAAGGTCCGCGAGGGCAGGGCCGGACGCGGCGAGCGCCGGCGCGACCACGGGACCGACCTGCTCCGCGAACAGCGGCGTCACCTTCGCGAAGTCGGGCCAGGGCGGCGCGCCGACACGAATGGCCACGGCGAACCCGTCGCGGGCGAAGTCGACCGGGCGCGAGGACGCTGCCAGCCGCACCTCGATGCCGGGATGGGCTTCCTGGAAGCGGTGCAGGCGCGGGATCAGCCAGCGCATGGTGAAGGTGCCGGTGCAGGAGACGTCCAGCGCCCCGCGGTCGCTGTCGGCCACCCGCCGGACCGAGGAATCGAGGAGGTCGAACGCCTGCGTGAGGCCGGGCAGCAGCGCGCTCCCCGCCTCGGTCAGCCGGAGCGCGTTCTTCGGACCTTCGAACAACGCCACGCCGAGCACGTCCTCGAGATGCTGCACCTGCCGGCTGACCGCGCTGTGCGTGACGTTCAACTCGTCGGCCGCGGCGGTCATCCGCCCATGTCGTCCCGCGGCCTCGAAGGCGCGCAGCGCGTTCAGGGACGGGAGGTGCCGGGCCATGTGAGATTTTCGTACATGGAATGTCTGGTCATCTCGCTTTTCAGCGGCGTCTCTTCGGCATTTTATCCGGCCCGTCACGGTGAATCGAGGCGGAAAACGAACATGAAGACGCGGCAGACGACGGTCTGGAACACCTGGGTGGCGCGCTGGCTCAGGCGCCGCGAGCTCGCGAGGCTCGAGACCTACCGGCTCTCCGACATCGGCATGAGCGAAGCCGAGCGGCGGCGCGAGTGCGGCCGATGGTTCTGGCAGGAGTGACCTCCATCTTGCCTGGCGCGCTATCCTCCAGGGACACGAGCCCGCCGCGGGCCCTCGCCGCCCGGCGCGGCGAGAGGGGCGCTAGGCAAACCGAGTGGAGGAGCGCGTCTTGACCGTCCCCATGGAATACCGCCGCGCCTCGGCCGATTTCGAGGCGTTCCTCGCCGAAGCCGCGGAGGCGGCTGGATTGGCGACGCGCAACCAGTCCTTCACGATGGTCGAGGGCGTGCTCACCGCATTCCGCCGCCGGCTCACCGCGGCAGAGGGGATCGCCTTCGTCCAGGTGCTGCCGCCGATGCTCCGTGCGCTGTTCGTCACCGGCTGGGAGCCGGAGGACGCGCCCGGCGCATCCTGGGACCGGGAGGCGCTGATCCGCGAGGTTCAGGCCCTCCGCGAGCACCACAATTTCGCGCCTCGGACCGCCATCGCCGACGTCGCCGCGGTGGTCCGCCGGCATGTCGATGCCGAGGCGTTCGCCCATGTCCTCGAACGACTGCCGGCGGCGGCCCGCGCCTTCTGGAGC
>JAEVZM010000011.1 GCA_023392225.1 Pseudomonadota bacterium | reverse complement strand
CATCAGCACCAGGTAGATCAGCATGCCGAGGATCCACACCAGTTCGCGCGGCTTCTGGTACGAGCCGTACATCAGGCCGCGGAACATGTGCAGGTAGACGACGATGAAGAACAGCGAGGCGCCGGTGGAATGCATGTACCGGATCAGCCAGCCCCACTCGACGTCGCGCATGATGTACTCGACCGAAGAGAAGGCCTCGGCCGCGGACGGCTTGTAGTGCATCGTCAGGAAGATGCCGGTGACGATCTGGTTGACCAGCACCAACAGGGCCAGCGAGCCCATGTAGTACCAGAAATTGAAGTTCTTCGGCGCGTAGTACTCGGTCATGTGCTTCCGGTACATGGGCATCAGGCCCGGCGCACGGTCGTTGACCCAGTCCATCACCGAATTGGCGGTACGCACGATCACGTTCGACATGGCTTACGCGGCCCCCTGCGGATCGACGCCGATGACGACGGTGTTGTCGTCGACGAAATGGTGCGGAGGCACCACGAGGTTGGTCGGCGCCGGCACGCCCTGGTAGACGCGGCCGGCCATGTCGAACTTCGACTTGTGGCAGGGGCAGAAATAACCGCCCTTCCAGTTGGCGTCGAACGGCGCCGGGCGGATCTCGGCGACCATCTCGGGCGAGCAGCCCAGGTGGGTGCACAGGCCGACGAGCACGGAGATCTCCGGCTTCAGCGAGCGCAGCTCCGGGTTGGCCTCGCGGATGTAGTCGGGCTGCTGCTCGACGTTCTCCGACTTGGGGTCGCGCAGCTGGTCGTCCAGGGTCGGCAGCGCCTGCAGGATCGCCTGCGAGCGCTTGACGATCCAGATCGGCTGGCCGCGCCACTCCAGGATCATGCGCTCGCCCTCGGCCAGCGCGCTGATGTCCGCGGTCACCGGTGCGCCGGCGAGCTGGGCGCGCTGGCTCGGGAACCAGGTCTTGACGAATGGAACCACGGCCACGCCGGCGCCAACGGCGCCAACCACCGCGGTGGTGGCTGTCAGGAAGCGGCGGCGGCCGTTGTCGACCGTGCCCCCCTCGACAGGATCCAGAACCCCTTCATTGCCCATCGCCACTCCGGAAATCGTACGGTCGCTTGTGTGAACTGGCTGCCGCGGGCGCAGCCTCCGCTGCCGGAGGCGCGCCGCAAAGACGCTGAAGTGTAGCGGAACGCCGATTCAGGGGACAACGTGGCGCGTCCCCGTGGCGCTCAGTTCGACGCCAGCTGGGTCCGGTAACGGTCGGCCAGCACGCCCACGCGCTCCACGTAGCGCCGGGTTTCGTTGTACGGCGGCACGCCCTTGTGGCGGTCCACCGCGCCCTCGCCAGCGTTGTAGCCGGCCGCGGCCAGGGTCAGGTCGCCGTTGAAGCGCTTGAGCAGCCAGGCCAGGTACTGCACGCCGCCGCGGATGTTCTGCGCCGGGTCGAAGGCGTTGGTGACCCCGAAGCGGCTGGCGGTGGCGGGCATCAGCTGCATCAGCCCCTGCGCCCCGACCCGCGACAGCGCGTTGGGGTTGTAGGCCGACTCGGCGTGCATGATCGCGCGGATGATCGCCTCCTCGACCCCGAACTCGCGCGCGGCAGCCTTGACCTCGGCATCGTAGGCGCTGGTGTTGAGGCGGACGTTGCCGAAGTTGACCCCCGGCGAGCCGCAGGCGTAGCAGGTCTCGAAGAAGCTGTAGTTGATGGTGCGCACCGCGCTGGCACCGCTGCTGCCGGCCGGCTTGCGGCTGGTGTAGTGGCGGACGCCGTCCTTCACATAGGAATAGACCTGGCCCTGGACCAGGCGCCGCGAACCCGAGCTGGACGATGGCGCCGAGGGCACCTGGGCCGTGGTGCTGGCAGGGGCACTGGAACTGGCACTCGCCCCGCCCCCCATGAAGGTGGCCGGTGCGCCGGCGTTGCTCGGACCCGAGGCCGCCGGCGCGACGCTCGCGGCCTGCCCGGTGCCGGGCGTGGTGGATGGCCGGCTCGGGCGCGAGGGCTGGCTGGGCCGGTAAGTCGTGGCCACCCGGCAGTCCGCACCCTTGACGCGCTTGCTGACATAGCTGGTCACGCCGTCCGCGCCTTCGCAGCGGTAGATGGTGCCGCCCACGGCGGGGCCGGCCACGGCCATGCAGGCCAGGCCGACCATCGCCATCCCGGCGAAGCCCACGATCTTCCCGAAGCGATTCATCCCCGCCCCTCCATATCGCGCGCAGTCTCCACTGCTTGCGGGGGCTTGCCAAGACCCGGAACCGTGACCATGCCCAAGGAAACGGCCCCCCGCGCCCTCCACGGCCGCCGGGTTTACACTGCGCGACCCGCCACCCAAGCCATCCGGCCCGGATTCACCGCCGCGCCCCGGAAACGCCATGACCACCAAGCCGACCCCGGGCCCCGCGCCCGACGCCCCTGCCCTGCCTGCCCGCGGCAAGCTCTACATCCAGACCCACGGCTGCCAGATGAACGAGTACGACTCGGCCCGCATGGCCGACGTGCTGGCCGCGTCCGATGGACTTGAACTGACCACGAACGCCGAAGAAGCCGACGTGATCCTGGTCAATACCTGCTCGATTCGCGAAAAAGCCCAGGAGAAGGTTTTCAGCCAGCTCGGCCGCTGGAAGGGCCTCAAGCAGGGCGACCGCCCGGTGCTGATCGGGGTGGGTGGCTGCGTCGCCAGCCAGGAAGGCGCGGCCATCGTGAAGCGCGCGCCCTACGTCGACCTGGTCTTCGGCCCGCAGACCCTGCACCGGCTGCCGGAGCTGCTGCGCGGCCGCCGCGAGACCGGCCTGCCCCAGGTCGACATCAGCTTCCCGGAAATCGAGAAGTTCGATCGGCTGCCCGAGCCACGCGCGGAAGGCCCGAGCGCCTTCGTGTCGATCATGGAGGGCTGCAGCAAGTACTGCTCCTTCTGCGTGGTGCCCTACACCCGCGGCGAGGAGGTCAGCCGGCCCGTCGAAGACGTGCTGGTGGAGGTCATGCAGCTCGCCGCCCAGGGCGTGCGCGAGGTCAACCTGCTGGGCCAGAACGTCAACGCCTACCGCGGGCCGATGGAGGGTTCGGCCGAGGCCGCCGACCTCGGTCTGCTGATCCGCACCATCGCCGAGATCGAGGGCATCGACCGCATCCGCTTCACCACCTCGCACCCGCTGGAGTTCTCGGACTCGCTGGTGGAGGCCTACCGCGACGTGCCGCAGCTGGCCAACTACCTGCACCTGCCGGTGCAGTCGGGCTCCGACCGCATCCTGTCGGCGATGAAGCGCGGCTACACGGCGCTGGAGTTCAAGCAGAAGATCCGCAAGCTGCGCGCGGTGCGCCCGGACATCTCGATCAGCTCGGACTTCATCGTCGGCTTCCCCGGCGAGACCGACGCGGACTTCGACAGGACCATGAAGCTGATCGAGGACGTCGGCTTCGACCAGTCGTTCTCCTTCATCTATTCGCGCCGGCCGGGCACCCCGGCGGCCGACCTCGAGGACGACACCCCCGAGGCGACCAAGCACGCGCGCCTGGAGCGGCTGCAGCAGCACATCAACGCGCATGCGGCCGGCATCTCGCAGGCGATGGTCGGCACGGTGCAGACGGTGCTGGTCGAGGGCCCGTCGAAGAAGAACCCCGACGAGCTGACCGGCAAGACCGAGAACATGCGCTCGGTGAACTTCCCCGGCCACCCGCGCCTGGTCGGCCGGTTCGTCGACGTGCTCATCACCGGGGCGCTCACCAACTCGCTGCGCGGCCGGGTCGCCACCCGCGACGAGGCCTGAGCACAGTTCCCGTAGAGCGGGGCCTGCCCCGCTTCATGTGCGCTTTCGTAGAGCGGGGCTTGCCCCGCTGCTCCGGATCGCAACGTGCGACAGCAGCGGGGCAAGCCCCGCTCTACCGAAGCGGAACCACCGGCAACGCGACCCGACGGCTCAATCAAGCCGCTTGCGGAAGCGCAGGATCGCCGCGGTCATCATCACCGGGGCGCTGACCAACTCGCTGCGCGGCCGGGTCGCCACCCGCGACGAGGCCTGAGCACAGCTCCCGTAGAGCGGGGCTTGCCCCGCTTCATGTGCGCATTCGTAGAGCGGGGCTTGCCCCGCTGCTCCGGATCGCAACGTGTGACGGCAGCGGGGCAAGCCCCGCTCTACGGAAGCGAAGCCCCTGGCACCGCGACCCGACTGCTCAATCCAGCCGCTTGCGGAAGCGCAGGATCGCCGCGGTCATCATCACCGTGGCGCTGGCCAACTCGCTGCGCGGGCAGGTCGCCGCCCGCGACGAGGCCTGAGCACAGATCCCGTAGAGCGGGGCTTGCCCCGCTTCATGTGCGCATTCGTAGAGCGGGGCTTGCCCCGCTGCTCCGGATCGCAACGTGCGACGGCAGCGGGGCAAGCCC
>JAEVZM010000475.1 GCA_023392225.1 Pseudomonadota bacterium | reverse complement strand
GGGCCGTCGCACGGGCCGGCCACCGCCGCCGAGCGGTATTCGTCGGTAGCGTAGTCGTTGGGTGTCGCCCAGCCCTGGCGGAGCAGCCACTCGCCGATGTCGATCTGGCCGATGCGGCAGGGGGCGACGATCTCTCTCGCCTCCGACACCGGCGGGAAGTAGCACTCGACCGCGCGGCCGCCGAGGAAGCGGCGGAACGAGAACAGCGCGGTGCGCCCGCAGGGCCATTCCGCGCCGTCGGCCCGCGCGCAGACCTTGTCGACCGGCACCGGATCGACGCCCGAGACGCGGATGGTGAAGCCCTTGATCTCGAAGGTGCCGGCGTCGGTGGTCGCGGGCAGGAAGAAGCGGCGCCAGCGCGCGGTCTCCGGCGGCTTCTCCGGCTCGGGCAGGACCTCGCGGACCAGCGGCCCGTCGATGTCCGGCCCCGGCGTGACGCCGGGCGGGGTGACGTTGCGGGTGGCGCGCGGAACGACCTCTAGCGTCGGCTCCTCCGCCGCGGCGAGCGCCGGCAGCAGCGCCAGCACGACCACCGCCGCGACAAGCAGCGGCGCGCCGTGCCGCCGCCTCACTGGCTGGCCCACATGATCCGCGCGATCCATTCGACCTCCGCCATCGGGATCGTCCGGTCCGGATGGTCCGGGTTGAGCGAGGCGAGCTGCACCGATCGCGTGGTCTTCCTGGCGAGCACCTTGGCCATCACCTCGCCGTCGCGGGTCTTGACCACCACCCGGTCGCCGCGCCGCGCCTCCTCGCTCGGCGAGACGATGATGGTATCGCCGTGGCGATAGACCGGCATCATCGAATCGCCGGTGACCTGCAGCGCATAGATGCCCTCGCCGCGGGCGACCGGTGCCGCGACCTCGTCCCAGCCGTGGCCGGCGGGGAAGCCGCCATCGTCGAAGAAGCCGCCGGCGCCGGCCTGGGCGAGCCCCAGGAGCGGCACCTGGCGGAAGCCGGTCTCGGCGGCGGGATAGGAGACGTCGCCGTCGAAGAGGCCGGTGAACTCGGCCAGCGACATGCCGGTGGCCTTGAGAATCTTGGAGACGCTCTCGGTCGAGGGCCAGCGCTCGCGCCCGTCCGGCCCGGTGCGCTTGGAGGGGTTGAACGTCGTCGGGTCGAGGCCCGCCCGCCGGGCGAGGCCCGAGGTCGTCATGTTGTGGCGCCTGGCGACCGCATCGATCGCCGCCCAGATCCGCTCATGCGACAGCACGAGACCCCTCCGTGCCGTATCCCGCCGACGCGGCAGGAATATATGCCTTAGCATCTATCCCCGCGGGACGCGGATGTCGAGTCATCATTTTGCAGGAATATCTACCCGTCTTATCAAGGACTTGCCCCTTTTCACCGCGGCCCGCGGCGGCGCCGCTATCCCCGCTCCGGCGCATCCGCGTGGGGTGGCGGAAAGCGGCCGTAGAATGATTCGCCGGTGCGGGCGAGGTCGCGGAGGAGGTCGTTTGGCGCGAAACGCGGGCCGTGCTCGTGCGCCAGGCGGTCGAGCCGGGCGACGAATTTCCCCGTGCCGGTGAAGTCGATGTAGGACAGCGTTCCGCCGGTGAAGGGCGGGAAGCCGAAGCCGAGGATCGCGCCGACATCGGCCTCGCGAACGTCGGTGAGCACGCCCTCCTCGAAGCAGCGCGCCGTCTCGAGCGCCATGATCGCGAGGAACCGGAGCTTCAGCTCCGCCTGGTCGATCGCCGCGATGTCGCGCCGCGGCGGGTGGAGGTCCCGGAGGCCGGGCCACAGCCGCTTCTTCCCCGCCGGAGCGTCGGGATAGTCGTAGAAGCCCTTGCCGTTTTTCCGGCCGAGCCGGCCCTCGCCGACCATGGCCGCGACCAGCCGGTAGGCCGCCTCGGGCACCGCATCCTCGCCGAGGTCGGCGCGGGTCGCGTCCATGATGCGGAGCGAGAGGTCGATCGCCACCTCGTCGTTGAGGGCGAGCGGCCCGACCGGCAGGCCGGCGGCGCGGGCGAGGTTCTCGATCATCGCCGGCGGCACGCCCTCGACCAGCATGCGGTGGCCCTCGCCGATATAGGTCGTCACCACCCGCGAGGTGTAGAAGCCGCGGGCATCGTTGACGACGATCGGGGTCTTCCTGATCAGGCGGACGAAATCGAGCGCGGCGGCGAGCGCGCGGTCGCCCGTCTCGCTTCCCATGATCACCTCGACCAGCATCATCTTCTCGACCGGGGAGAAGAAGTGGAGGCCGATGAAGTCGGCCGGCCGTGACGACGCCGCGGCGAGCGAGGTGATCGGCAGGGTCGAGGTGTTCGAGGCAAGAATCGCATCGTTCCGCATGGCGGCACCGGCGCGGGCGAGCACTTCCTCCTTGACCGCCCGGTCCTCGAACACCGCCTCGATCACGAGGTCGGCGTCGCCCAGCGTGGCGAAGTCGGTGCCGGGGGCGATGCGGGTCAGCGCGGCGTCGCGGTCGTCGGCGGTCATCCGCCCGCGCGAGACCGCCTTGCCGAGCGAAGCCGCCACCGCCGCCTTGCCGCGCTCGGCGGCCTCGAGGTCGCGGTCGAGCAGCGCCACCGCGATCCCGGCGCGGGCCGCGACCGTGGCGATGCCGGCGCCCATGAAGCCGGCACCGAGGATGCCGAGCCGGCGGACCGCGGTCGGCGCCACCTCCGCCGGCCGGCGGGCGAGCTTGTTGAGCTCCTGGAGCGAGACGAACAGCGAGCGGATCATCGCTGCCGCTTCGTCGGTCTGGATGACGTGGGCGAACCAGCGCTGCTCGACCCGGAGCGCCTGGTCGAACGGCAGCTGCAGCCCCTCCAATACCGCCGAGAGCAGCGCCCGGGCGCCGGGATAGTTGTCGTGGGTCTCCTTCCGGTAGTGGGCATTGGCGGCCGGCCAGAGGTTGAAGCCCTCTCGCGAGAACACCTTCGGCGCGGGGCCCTTGAAGCCGTCCTCGTCCCACGGCGCGCGCCGTCGCGGCGTCTCCTTCAGCCAGCGTCGCGCGGCGTCGAGCAGCTCGCCCGCCGGCACCACCGCGTCGAGGAGGCCGAGGGCCTTGGCCCGCGCCGGCTTCAGCTGCTCGCCCTTGAGGAGCATCGCCAGCGCATCCTGGGTGCCCACGAGGCGGACGACCCGCTGGCTGCCGCCGGCCCCGGGCATCAGCCCGACCCGCACCTCGGGCAGGCCGAGCTTGACCTTGTCGTCGTCCGCGGCGATGCGGCCGTGGCAGGCCAGCGCCAGCTCGAAGGCGCCGCCGACGCAGGTACCGTTGATCGCCGCCACCACCGGCTTGCCGCAGGTCTCCAGCCGGCGGAACAGGTCGCCGAGGCGGAAGGTCTCGGCATAGAGCCGCTCCATGGCCGCTTCGCGCGCGCCCGCGGCGACCGCCGCGCGGAACCCGCCGAGCAGGCGGTCGAGCATGTTGAGGTCGGCACCGCCGGAGAAGGTGTCCTTGCCGGAGGTGATGATCACGCCGGTGACGGCGTCGTCGCCGGCGATGCGGGTGACGATCGCCTCGAGCTCGTCCATCACGGCGACGTCGAAGACATTCATCGACCGGCCGGGCATGTCCCAGGTGACGGTGAGGATGCCGTCGGCATCGTGGTCGAGGCGGAAGTTGTCGTCGCTCATCACAGCCGCTCGATGACGGTGGCGGTGCCCATGCCGGCGCCGATGCAGAGGGTGACGAGCGCCGTGCCGAGGCCGCGGCGCTCCAGCTCGTCGAGCACCGTGCCGACGAGCATCGCGCCGGTGGCGCCGAGCGGGTGGCCCATGGCGATGGCGCCGCCATTGACGTTGACCCGATCGGGGTCGAGCTCGAAGGCCTGGAGGTATCGCAGAACCACCGCGGCGAAGGCCTCGTTGACCTCGAACAGGTCGATGTCGGCAAGGCTCATGCCGGTGCGGGCGAGGATCAGCCGGGTCACGTCGACCGGGCCGGTCAGCATCAGCGCCGGCTCGGAGCCGATATTGGCATAGGCGCGGATGCGGGCGCGGGGCCTGAGCCCGAGGCGGGCGCCGGCCTCGGCGGAGCCGACCAGCACCGCGGCGGCGCCGTCGACGATGCCGGAGGAATTGCCGGCGGTGTGGACGTGCTCCACGGCCTCGATCTCGGGATGGGCGTCGATGGCGACGGCGTCGAACCCGCCCATCTCGCCGAACAGCGTGAAGGAGGGCTTCAGCGCGCCGAGGCCCTCCATCGTCGTGTCGGGGCGGAGGTGCTCGTCGCGGGCGAGCAGCGGCACGCCGTTGACGTCGCGCACCGGCACCACGGAGCGGGCGAAGCGGCCCTCGTCCCAGGCGATGGTGGCGCGCATCTGGCTCGCCACCGCATAGGCGTCGACGTCGGCGCGGCTGAAGCCGTACTTGGTGGCGATGAGGTCGGCCGACACGCCCTGCGGCATGAAGTAGGACGGGATCGCGACCTGCGGGTCGACGGGCCAGGCCCCGCCCGCCGCGCCGATGCCGACCCGGCTCATCGATTCGACCCCGCCGGCGACGACGAGATCATGGGCGCCCGCCCGCACCGCGGCGGAGGCGACGTTGACCGCGTCGAGCCCGGAAGCGCAGTAGCGGTTCAGCTGCATGCCCGGCACGGTATAGGGGAAGCCGGCTGCCACCGCCGCGCTCTTGGCCACGTCGCCGCCGGCCTCGCCCACGGGGTCGACGCAGCCTAGGATGACGTCGCCGATCGCCGCCGGCGCGAGGCCGTTGCGGGCGACGATGGCCGCGAGCGGCTGCGCGGCGAGCGCCACGGTCGAGACCGTGTGCAGCGCGCCGTCCGCCTTGCCCCGGCCACGCGGGGTACGGACATGGTCGAAGATGAGGGCGTCGGGCATTGCCGGATCAGAGCGTGGCGGGCATCGGCGCCGCCGGCATCAGCGCGTAGGGGCCCTTCCAGCCGGGCAGCGCGCGGATGCGCTCGCGCCAGGCGGCCATCGCCGGATAGTCGGCGATGTCGATGCCGATCTCGCCGTCATAGAACAGGTAGCCGCAGAGCGAGAAGTCGGCGATGGTCGGCCGCGCGCCGATGACGAAGTCGTTGCTCTTAAGATGGCGGTCGAGCACGCCCCAGGCGCCGCGCGCCCGGCCGTCGAGGAACTCGGTCACGGGCGTCTCGCCGGTATTGGCGATCGAGCGCATGAAGCGCAGCGTCGCGGTGTAGCTGGTGAGCTTGTGGTTGTCGAAGAGGATCCAGCGCAGCACCTCGCGGCGCTCCTCCGGCGTCTTCGGGCCGAACCGGCCGGTGACCTCGGCGAGATAGTCGAGGATGACGCCGGATTGCGACAGCACCGTCTCGCCGTGGATCAGCACCGGTGCCTCGCCCATCACGTTCAGCGCGCGATAGTCCTCGCCGCGGGTCTCGCCGTGGAAATAGTCGACGAGTCGGGGCTCCCAGTCGCAGCCGGTCAGCTCCAGCATCAGGGCGGCCTTGTAGGAATTGCCCGACTTGTCGAAGCAGGTGAGGACGTATTCAGCCATGCGCGTCTCCTCCGTGGGTGGGCAGTCTAGGGGTGATCGGCGGGCAAGGGAACGGTCGGAGGCCCCGGTCAGAACGCCGTACGCGCGGCGATTATTCGAGGGCACGCCATCAATCACAGGGTGTATTCTGGATGGGCGGACTCTGGATTGTTCAGGCGGGACAAGATGGCGGAACACCGAAGGAGCGAAACCCGTGGGCTGGCGGGGCGGTGGCTGACCTGGTTCGAGAGCGCGGCCAAGTTCGTTGGAGCGGCCGCCGTCCTGATAGCGGCCGCCAGCTTCGTAGTCCCGCCTGTTGGGACTCTGGTCAATATCGTTACGGCGTCCAGGTTCGGAGTGGTCGGCCACATATACTACGAAGTAGCAAAGAGGCATGAGATAGTAGAAGGGAGGAAGCGGAAGAAGATACAGGCGATGAGGAATGGGGGGAATTTTCTGACTGAAGATGGGCAGCTGTGGTTGTTGGTCGCGGGTGGTGGCGACGATTATCCATCTATCAGGAGGGGGGATCGTTTGCAGGCCGCATCAGATGTGGCGTTTCACGAAAAGAAGAAACGAAGGAGTCGGGTGATATTCAATTTGTCCCGGGGAGATTGCGTCATCGTGCTGCGGGCAGACAGCCCGTTTCCAGTCAAGCAGGCGCGATCCGGCGGTTGGCTGAAGGTCGCGACCACAGCCTGCGGGCTGTTCGGCTAGAACGATCGCCGGGAGCGCTTCGCCTTCAGAACGCCGCGTCGGGGATCGCCATGAGCGTCCCGGCGCCGGCCTCGATCCGGGCGAGGCGGAGCGCGGTCTCCGGCATGGTGCGCTCCATGAACACGCGGCCGAAGGCGAGGTCCTCGCGCTCCGCGGGCGTCGCCGCCTCCCCCTTGTCGCGCACCGCCACCGCGATTCGCCCCCACATGTGCCCGAGGGCGACGAGGCCGAGGAGGTGCATGTAGTCCGTGGCGCCGGCGGCGCCGTTGTCCGGCTTCATCATCGCATTGGCCATGAACCAGACCGTCGCCCCCTTGAGGTCGTCGAGGCCGCGCTTCAGCGGTTTGACGAACGGGGCGAGGGCGGCGTCGCCGTCGTGGGCTTCGACGAAATCGCCGACCTCGGCGAAGAAGGCGGTGATGGCGCGGCCGCCGTCGCGGCCGAGCTTCCGGCCAACCAGGTCGAGCGCCTGGATGCCGTTGGCGCCCTCGTAGATCATGGCGATGCGGGCATCGCGGACGATCTGCTCGATGCCGGTCTCGGCGATGTAGCCGGCGCCGCCGAACACCTGCTGGGCGGCGACGGCGTTGTCGAAGCCGCGGTCGGTCAGCACGCCCTTCACCACCGGCGTCAGCAGGCCGAGCCGGTCCTCCGCCGCCTCGCGGGCCGCAGTATCGGGCGAGCGGAAGGCGATGTCGGCGTCGAGCGCCACCGACAGCACCAGTGCCCGGGCGGCGATGTTGAAGCCGCGGATGGTGGCGAGCGTCCGGCGGATGTCGGGGTGGACGAGGATCGGGTCAGCCGGGGCGGCGGGCTCGCGCGGGGCGGCGAGCGCGCGGCCCTGGCGGCGCTCGCGGGCATAGGCGGCAGCCATCTGCAGCGCCGCCTCGGAGACCGCGAGCCCCTGGATGCCGACGCCGAGCCGGGCCTCGTTCATCATCGTGAACATCGCCCGGAGGCCCTTGTCGGCCTCGCCGACCAGCCAGCCGGTGGCGCCGTCGTAGTTCATGACGCAGGTGGCGTTGCCGTGGATGCCCATCTTCGCCTCGAGCGCGCCGCAGGCGAGCGCGTTCCGGTCACCCAGCCCGTCGCCCTCCGGGAGAAATTTCGGCACCACGAACAGCGACAGGCCCTTGGTGCCGGCCGGCGCGCCGTCGATCCGCGCCAGCACCAGGTGGACGATGTTCCCGGCGAGGTCGTGCTCGCCCGAGGAGATGAAGATCTTCTGCCCGGTGATGGCGTAGCTGCCGTCCGGCCGCGGCGCGGCGCGGGTGCGGAGCAGCCCGAGGTCGGTGCCGGCCTGCGGCTCGGTGAGGTTCATCGTGCCGGCCCATTCGCCCGACATCAGGCGCGGCAGGTAGGTCCGCTTCTGCGCCTCCGTGCCATGCAGGGTGAGCGCGGCGATCGCCCCTTGCGTCAGCCCCGGATACATCCCGAACGCCATGTTGGCGGAGGCGACGTATTCGTTGACCGCGGCGGCGAGCACGTAGGGGAGGCCCTGGCCGCCATGGGCGGGATCGCCGGCGAGGCCGATCCATCCGCCCGCCGCGAAGTCGCGATAGGCCTCGCGGAACCCCGGCGGGGTGGTGACCGAGCCGTCGTCATGGCGGGCGCAGCCGGCCGTGTCGCCGACCCGGTTTAGCGGCGCCAGTACCTCGGCGGCGAAGCGGCCGGCCTCCCGCAGCAATGCGGCGACGGTGTCGGGCGTCGCCTCGGCGAAGCCGGGGAGGTTGGCATGGCGCTCGAGGCCGAGCACGTCCTCGAGGAGGAACAGCGTGTTGTCGATCGGGGCGCGGTAGGCGGGCATGGCGGGGTGTCCTGTCGGGCGCCGGGCGGGCGCGCTGGGACAAGCCTAGTACGCCGCCGGCGCCCGGGGAACCGGGGGTCGCGACGCGCCGAAAACACAAGCATTCGCGCCGGCTTAGTGAGAGACTTAACGCTTTGTTTACCTAGTTTACCGAATTCTCCTCCGTGCGGGACACCGGGGCGATTCCTTCTGCTCCAAGGAGGGTGCGCGGATGGGGATTCACGCCGTACCTCTGCGGCAGGTGACCGGCGGTGGGGTCACGTCTATGACGTCTGGCAAGTCGTGGAACGCACGCAATCTGGATCCCCGTATCCGGAGCATGGCGCAGGAGGCTGCGCGCCGGGCGGGGATGTCGCTCGAGGCCTGGATCCGCGCTGCGGTCGAGCAGCATGCGGTCGGTGCCGCCCGCCGCGGCGATGACGAGCCCGGCTTCGAGGGCGGCAGCGAGACCGCCGAGATGCTCGCCCGGCTGGGCGACAAGGTGCGGGCAATGACGCCGCCCCAGCGCGGGCGCAGCCCGACCCACCAGGCCGAGCTCGACGACATCATCCGCCGGATTGCCCGCGACCTCCAGGATGCCGACGAGAC
>JAEVZM010000570.1 GCA_023392225.1 Pseudomonadota bacterium | reverse complement strand
CCGCGCCAAGCCGTCGGGGGCGCGGCGGGGCCTATCCGGGCTTCCGTGCGCTGAGCGACAGGGCGAGCGGCAATCGCGGGTGGCCCGCCGGCAGGCGCCACATGCGGTCCTCGCCCTTCACCATCATCGGGAACATCTGCCAGGGCAGCGACTCGTGCTCGGCGACACGCTCGATGACGAGTCCGGCATCGATCAGCGCCATGAGGATGTCCGAGAGCGGGTGGATCCACTCGAAATTGTCGGTGTTGAGGAACTGCCGCGGGTCGCCGGTATAGGTCTGGTTGGCGGTGAAGGCGAGCGGCACGCCGGTCGGCGTCCGATAGCCGAAGGTCGGAACCAGCTGGCCGCCGACCTCCTCGAGCGGCTGGATCATGGGGTGCGCGTCCGCGAAGTAGAGGCGCCCGCCGGGCCGGAGCAGGGCGGCGATGGTCGCCCCCCAGCGACGGATGTCGGGCAGCCAGCAGATGGTGCCCCAGGTCGTGTAGACGAGGTCGAAGTCCTCGCCGAGCCGCTCCACGGCCTGGTACACGTCGCCCAGTACGAAGCGGGCCTCGAGCCCGGCGCGCATGGCGAGCGCCGCGGCATGGCGAAGCGCATTCTGCGAGAAGTCGAGGCCGGTCATGCGCGCGCCGCGGCGGGCGAGGCTCAGCGTGTCGAGGCCGATGTGGCACTGGAGGTGGAGCGCGTCGAGACCGGCGATGTCGCCGATCTCGCCTGCCTCGATCGGGCAGAGCACGTCCTCGCCGGCAAGGAACGGCTCGATCAGGTAGAAGCCGGTCTGGTCCTCGATATGGACGTTGGCACGTTCGTCCCAGTTGGCCCGGTTGGCGTCGACATAGCTGGACATGAATCAATTCTCCCCGCGCACGGATTCAACCATGCACGGGGAGAAGAACCAAGAACGGTGGAGGGCAGGCGGGCCCCGGGGGCCGCCCCGCCGGGAGCTACTCGGCGGCCTGCGTGGAGGCCTCGCGCGAGCGGTCCTGCTTCTCGGCGATGCGGGCCGACTTGCCGGTCCGGCCGCGGAGGTAATAGAGCTTGGCGCGACGGACCTTGCCGCGGCGCACCACCTCGACCGAATCGATCAGCGGCGAGTAGATCGGGAAGACGCGCTCGACGCCCTCGCCGTAGGAGATCTTGCGAACGGTGAAGTTCTCGTTGAGACCGCCGCCGGCGCGGGCGATGCAGACGCCTTCGTAGGCCTGCACGCGGCTGCGGGTGCCTTCCGTGACCTTCACGTTGACGCGAACCGTGTCGCCCGGCGCGAACTCGGGAATCGTCCGCTGCTGCGCGATGACCTCGGCCTGCTCTTTCTCGAGCTGCTCGATGATGTTCATTTCATTGACCTTTCTGTCTAGGCCGACGCAACCGGTGCGGTGAAGCAAGTGCCTCCCGCGCCAGCCCAGCGCGTACATAACTGGAATTCGAGCGGTTGCTTACTCCAAACGCCCGGCTTTGTCGATTCCCCCGCGACGTTTCGATGAACGCGATTGCGCGATCTCCGTCTCGCCGCCGGCAACGAGGTCGGGACGGCGCTCCCGGGTGAGGCGGAGCGCCTCGTCCCGGCGCCAGCGGGCGATCCGGCCGTGGTCGCCCGAGAGCAGGACCTCGGGGATCGCCATGTCCTCGAAGACCTGGGGGCGGGTATATTGCGGGTACTCGAGCAGTCCCTCGGCGAAGCTCTCGCTGGTCGCCGAGCTGGCATTGCCCATGACGCCGGGGAGCAGGCGGACGATGGCGTCGAGCACGGCCATCGCCGCGATCTCGCCGCCCGAGAGCACGTAGTCGCCGATCGACACCTCCTCGAGGCGGCGGGCGGCGATGACCCGCTCGTCGACACCTTCGAAACGACCGGCGACGATCACCACGCCGCTCTCTTCGGCGAGTGCCCGGATACGGGCCTGGGTCAGCGGGCGGCCGCGCGGCGTCATCAGGAGCCGCGGGCGGGTGTCGCCTTCGGGCGCGGCGGCATCGATGGCGCGGGCGAGAACATCGGCGCGGAGCACCATGCCCCGGCCGCCCCCGGCCGGCGAAACCTCGACCGGGCCCGGGCCGCCGGAGGCCGAGTCGCGGATGTTGCGGGCCTCCAGCGACCACAGCCCCTCGGCGAGGGCACGCCCGGCGAGGCTGATGCCGAGGGGGCCCGGGAACATCTCGGGAAAGAGGGTGAGGACGCTCGCCCGGAAGCTCACGGCGCGGCGCCTTCCTCGTCCTCGCCGGCGGCCTCGATCAATCCGGGCGGCGGGTCGACGGTCACCGTTCCTGCGGCGATGTCGACGACGGGCACGATGGCGCGGGTGAAGGGAACGAGGAGGGTATCGCCGCGGCGCGGGGCGATCTCGATGAGGTCGCCGGCGCCGTAATTGTGGACGCCGATGACGACGCCGAGCGGCTCGCCACCGGTGGTCGTGGCGGCGAGGCCGATCAGGTCGGCGTGATAGTACTCGTCCTCATCCGCCGGCGGCAGCCGGTCGCGCGGGATCGAGAGCTCGAGGCCGTTGAGGGTCTCGGCGGTGTTGCGGTCGGTGACGCCCTTGAGGCGCACCACCAGCATGTCGGGAGACGTGCCGGCGGCGGGACGGAGCCCCGCCACCTCGAACCGGCGGCCATTCGGCGCTTCCAGCGGCCCGTAGGCGGCGATGTCGGCCGGGTCGGCGGTGAAGGCCTTGACCCGGACCTCGCCGCGAATGCCGTGCGCCGCACCGATCCGGGCAACGAGGACACGGTCGGATGGGGTTTGGGGCACGGCCTGCCAGTCCCGTCTGTCACGCTTCGCGCCCGCGAGGCGGCAAAGGGCCGCCTTGCGGGGAAAGCGGATGGCGCGAAGGAATTACGCCGCGGCCTCTTCGGCAGCCTTGGCAGCCTTCTCGGCGGCCTCGGCGGCGCGCTCCTGGGCCTTCTTGCCCGGCTGCGCCTTCTGCGGGTTGTTGCGCTGGTCGCGCTTGGCGAGACCGGCAGCGTCGAGGAAGCGCAGCACGCGATCGGTCGGCACGGCGCCGACGCCCTGCCAATGCTTGATGCGGTCGACGTTCAGCACGACGCGGTTCTCGTCGTCCTTGCCGAGCATCGGGTTCCAGGTGCCGACCACCTCGATGAAGCGGCCGTCGCGCGGGCTGCGGGCATCGGCGACGACGATGCGATAGAACGGGCGCTTCTTGGCGCCGGCGCGGGCGAGGCGGAGTTTCAGGGCCATTTCGGTAGTTCTCCTAAGTGAAACTGCGTTGGTGTCGTTGGTTGGGTTTCCGCGGATCAGGTCGGTCGGGCGACCAGATCGGCGGACTTGTCTCCCGCCGCAACCGCCTCGTGATGGCGGATGACGTGCGAAATGATGAAGCTGAGGTACTTCTCGGTGAAGTCCGGGTTGAAGTGCGCGTCCTCGGCGAGCCAGCGGAGGCGCGCGATCTGCTGGGCCTCGCGGGTCGGGTCGGCCGGCGGCAGCTTGTGGGCAGCCTTGAGGCGGCTGACCTCCTCGGTGCAGCGGAAACGCTCGGCCAGCATGTAGACGATCGCCGCGTCGATGTTGTCGATCGAGGCGCGGAGATCGCGAAGCAGCACGCGGGCGCGCTCGACGTCGTCATTGGCGGTGGTGGTCATCGGCCGTCTCCCCCCCTTACTTCTTCTTCGGCATTCCGGGCAGTCCCGGCAGGCCGCCGAGGCCGGGCGGCAGGCCCGGAAGCCCGCCCGGCATGCCGCCGGGGAGGCCAGGCAGTCCACCCGGCAGGCCGCCGCCGCGGGCGAGCTGCTGGAGGGCCGCCGGATCCATCGCCGGCATGCCGGCGCCGCCCATGCCCGCCATCGCGCCCATCTTGCCGAACAGGCCCTTGCCCTTGCCCATGGCCTTCATCATGTCGGCCATCTGGCGGTGCATCTTGAGGAGCTTGTTGATCTCCTCGACCTTGGTGCCCGAGCCGGCGGCAATCCGCTTCTTGCGCGACGCCTTGAGGATGTCGGGGTTCTTGCGCTCGGCCTTGGTCATCGACGAGATGATCGCCTGCTGGCGGCGGAAGATGCCGTCGTCGATGCCCATGGCGTCGATCTGGCGCTTCATCTTGCCGACTCCGGGGAGGAGACCCATCATCCCCGACATGCCGCCGATCTTCTGCATCTGGCCGAGCTGCTCGGCGAGATCGTCGAGATCGAAGACGCCCTTGCGCATCCGCTCGGCGGCCTTCTGGGCCTTCTCGGCGTCGAGATTGGCGGCGGCCTTCTCGACCAGGCCGACGATGTCGCCCATGCCGAGGATGCGGCCGGCGATGCGCTCGGGATCGAAGTCCTCGAGGCCGTCGAGGCGCTCGCCGGTACCGATCAGCTTGATCGGCTTGCCGGTGACGGCGCGCATCGACAGCGCGGCGCCGCCGCGGCCGTCGCCGTCGACGCGGGTGAGCACGATGCCGGTGACGCCGACGCGCTCGTCGAACGACTTGGCGAGGTTGACCGCGTCCTGGCCGGTGAGGGAATCGGCGACGAGCAGGATCTCATGCGGGTTGGCGTCCCGCTTGATCTCCGCCATCTCGGTCATGAGGGATTCGTCGATATGGGTGCGGCCGGCGGTGTCGAGGATCACCACGTCGTAGCCGCCGAGGCGCGCCGCATTGAGGGCGCGCCGGCCGATCTCGACCGGCATCTGGCCGGCGACGATGGGCAGCGTGTCGACGCCGGCCTGCTGGCCGAGCACGCGGAGCTGCTCCTGCGCGGCCGGGCGACGGGTGTCGAGCGAGGCCATCAGGACCTTGCGCTTGTCGCGCTGCGTCAGGCGTCGGGCGAGCTTGGCCGCGGTGGTGGTCTTGCCCGAGCCCTGGAGGCCGACCAGCATGATCGGCACCGGCGCCGGCGCGTTGAGGTCGACCGGCTTCGCCTCGGCGCCGAGCGTCTCGACCAGCTCGTCATGGACGATCTTGACCACCATCTGGCCCGGCGAGACCGAGCGGATGACGTCCTGGCCGACCGCCTTGGTCCGCACCCGGTCGGTGAACGAGCGCACCACGTCGAGCGCCACGTCCGCCTCGATCAGGGCACGACGGACTTCGCGCATCGCCTCGCCGACGTCGGCTTCGGAGAGCGAGCCGCGTCGCGTCAGGCGGTCGAGGACGGAACCTATCCGTTCCGAGAGGGTGTCAAACATGGTCTTCCTTTACCTCTGCCGTCATCCCGGCGAACCGGAATCCATCGCTGATCCTGCCACCGCGGCAAGGCCCGCGATGGACCCCGGCCGTGCCGGGGTGACGAAGATGTAAGTCCTCGACGGACCAGAACCACCCAAGCGCCGATCGCGCCCGCGGGCGCATCGCGCTGGCGGACGGTGACCTCCGGGATCTGGCCCCGGTCGGCGGCTCGAAGGGTCAAGCACGTCGATTTCGGCGGGAAGTAACCGCCTGCGGGGCGAAAAGTCAAGGAAATGCGAGCGATCGGGGGATGGAACCGCCCTGGCGCTGCGTGCGTTGCCGACGATCGGCGGATTCCCGCGCACCTGGCGCTGGTGGCTCCGCCCCGCTTGGAGGACGTCGTGATGCGCGCTCTGTTCCTGTCCATCGCACTGCTGGTTCCCGCCGGCGCCGCCCGGGCGGATATTCCGCGGCTCAATGCCGTCTGCGCCGACGGGATTGCCGTCCACGCCGAGGCGGGCGGACCGGTCTTCATAAACGACGCGGAAGCGGAGCTGGATGCGACGAGCCCCGATCACTACCGGGCGACGCTCGGCGACGTGACCGTCACGATTGCGATCGGAGCCGACGGGGTGGTGGATGTCTCGTACGAGCGGAAGGACGGCAGCCACGGCGTCTGCCCGGACTCGGGCGGGGGCCTCTAGGCAGGCGCCGGCGTTCGATGATCGAGACCGGCCGGCGCGCGCGAAAACAGGGCGCCGGCCGGCCTGACTATAACTTCAACACGCTACTCTTAAGGACGCTACGTCCGGGAACGCCACTCGCAATCAAAGACGCCATACTCAACGGGCGCGACACTGCCAGCGGTTCATGACGGGCTTGCGACGCGGGCGTGGCCGCACCGTGGCCTCACATCGCATCCTGTGGAAAAACCAGCCGCGGCTGCTCGCGCCAGACGTCGGGGAACATCTCCTGGAGATGCGCCACCTTCGGCAGGTCGTTGTAGAAGATGTAGGGCTGGTCGGGGTGCAGCGTAGCGTAGTCCTGGTGGTAGTCCTCGGCCGGGTAGAACGTCTCGAGCGGCTTCACCTCGGTGACGATGGGCTCTCCCCAGGCGCCGGCGGCGTCGAGCTGGGCGATATAGGCGGCGGCGACGGCGGCCTGCTCGGGATCGGTGGTGAAGATCGCCGACCGGTACTGCGTACCGGTGTCCGGGCCTTGCCGATTGAGTTGCGTCGGGTCGTGGGCGACCGAGAAGAAGACCTGCAGGAGCTTGCCGTAGCTCACCTTCGCCGGGTCGTAGGTGATCTCGACGGACTCGGCATGGCCGGTATTGCCGTCGCTAACCGAGTGGTAGTCGGGGTTCATCATGGTGCCGCCGGCATAGCCCGACACGGCGCTCTCGACGCCGTCGACATGCTGGAACACCGCCTGGACGCCCCAGAAGCAGCCGCCGGCGACCACCGCCTTGGCAAGGCCCGTCTCGCCGCTCGCGTCGCGCGCCGGCGGCGGGATGGAGACAGCCTCCTCGGCGGCGCCGGCGACGTGGGTCTGGGCGACGAGCGCCACGATGGGCAGGGCGAGCATCCCGGCAATCACCAGGGGAACGACGCGTTCGGCGGAAAGGCGGCGGGGCTGGGTCATGGCGTCCTCGTGGGTCTGAAGGCGGGGATCAGGCGGCGGCAATCGGCACGAAATCGAGCGCGACGCCGTTCATGCAGTAGCGGAGGCCCGTCGGCTCGGGGCCGTCGCGGAAGACGTGGCCGAGATGGGCGTCGCAGCGGGCGCAGGAATTGGCGACGCGCACCATGCCGTAGCTGCGGTCGGTGATGTCGACGATGTTGGTGGCGGCGATCGGCTGGAAGAAGCTCGGCCAGCCAGTGCCGGAGTCGAACTTGGTGTCGGACGAGAAGAGGGCGGTCCCGCAGCAGACGCAGCGGAAGATGCCCTTCCGGTGCTCGTCGAGCCAGGGACCGGAAAAGGAATACTCCGTTCCCTCCTGGCGGGTCACCTCGAAGGCGATCGGCGAGAGCTGCGTCCGCCACTCGGCCTCGGTCTTCACCACCTTGTCCATCGTCTCGAGGCCGAGGCTCCGCCCGGCATCGTCGAAGGTCGCGATCTTCACCGTGCCCGGCGTGCCGAGATTGGTGGTCGCGGCGCTGGCGCCGAGCCGGGGCAGGAGGCCGATGCCGGCGAGGAGGGCCGCTCCGCCGGCCCCGAACAGGAGCGTTCGCCGGGTGGTGCGGCCGTCATGGGACTGGTCGGTCATCGGAACGCCTCGCTTCTTCGCGGTCTTGCAGCGGAATTCGCGGCGATGCGGCCCGAGGTTACGCCGGAGCCATCGCACCGCCGCGCACGTTTTGGTGAGGGTGGCGCGAGGCTGGCATTCGCCGCTGGTTTCCGCCATATAGAAGCCATCCCGACAATCCGGCCCGACGGCAATGGCACACGCGCCCATACGGTTTCGCAAGATGAACGGTCTCGGCAACACCTTCGCGGTGTTCGACGGGCGTGCGGCGCCCGTGGTGCTGGCCCCGGCGGCGATCCGCGCGCTCGGCGAGGACGGGGCGATCGGCTTCGACCAGATGATCACGCTCGAGCCGAGCACCGGGGCCGACGTCTTCATGCGCATCCACAACAAGGATGGCGGCGAGGTCGACGCCTGCGGCAATGCCACGCGCTGCATCGCCTGGCTGATGATGGGCGAGAGCGGGCGCGGCGAGACCGCGATCGAGACCAATGCCGGCCTGCTCCGTGCCTTCGACACCGGCATTCCGGAGATGGTGGCGGTCGACATGGGCGAGCCGCGCTTCGGCTGGCGCGAGATCCCGCTGTCGCGGCCGTTCGAGGATACCCGCGAGATCGACCTTTCCTTCGGCCCGGTCGATGCGCCGATCCTGTCCGGCCCGGCGGTGGTCAGCATGGGCAATCCGCACGCGATCTTCTTCGTCGACGACGTCGATGCCATCGACCTCGGCCGCATCGGGCCGATCCTCGAGCGTCACCCGCTGTTTCCCGAGCGAGCCAACATCTCGATTGCCCATGTGACCGGGCGCGACGCCATCACGCTCCGCACCTGGGAGCGCGGCGCCGGCCTGACGCGGGCCTGCGGCACGGGGGCCTGTGCGGCGGCGGTCGCGGCCATGCGGCGCGGTCTCACCGACCGGGCGGTCACCGTGACCCTTCCCGGCGGGCCGCTCCGCATCGAATGGCGCGACGACAACCACGTCATCATGACCGGGGCGATCGAAGCCGAGTTCGAGGGCACGGTCGACCCGGAGACGCTGGGGCTGTCGGTGACGGCGAGAGGCGCCGCCTGATGGCCGACGGCCCGGCCCGCACGCTGACCTTCGGCTGCCGCCTCAACGCCCTCGAATCCGAGGTGATGCGGGCGCGAGCGGATGCCGCCGGCATGGGCGACGCGGTGCTGGTCAACACCTGCGCCGTCACCGCCGAGGCGGTGCGCCAGGCCAAGCAGGCGATCCGGCGGGCGCGGCGCGAGAACCCGGAGGCGCGCATCGTGGTCTCGGGCTGCGCGGCGCAGATCGATCCGAGCCAGTTCGCGGCGATGCCCGAGGTCGATCTCGTGCTCGGCAACGAGGAGAAGCTGACAGCGCGGGCCTATGGCGACTTCGGCGCGGGCGGCGAGGCGGCGGTCCGGGTCAACGACATCATGTCGGTGCGCGAGACCGCGGGGCACCTGATCGAGGGCATGGACGGCCGGGCCCGCGCCTTCGTCGAGGTGCAGAACGGCTGCGACCACCGCTGCACCTTCTGCATCATCCCCTTCGGCCGCGGCAATTCCCGCTCGGTGCCGATGGGGGCGGTGGTCGAGCAGATCCGGCGCCTGGTCGAGAACGGCTATCGCGAGGTGGTGCTGACCGGCGTCGACATCACCTCCTATGGCGGCGACCTGCCCGGCAAGCCGAGCCTCGGCCGGCTGGTGCGCTCGATCCTCAGGACCGTGCCGGAGCTCGAGCGGCTGCGGCTCTCCTCGATCGATTCGATCGAGGCCGACGATGCGCTGATCGCGGCGCTCGGGGAAGAGGAGCGGCTGATGCCGCATCTCCACCTCTCGCTCCAGCACGGCGCCGACCTGATCCTCAAGCGCATGAAGCGCCGGCATCTTCGCGCCGACGCGCTCCGCTTCGTCGAGACCGTGCGGCGGCTCCGCCCGGACGTCGTGTTCGGTGCCGACCTCATCGCCGGCTTCCCGACCGAGGACGAGGCGATGTTCGCCGAGACGCTGTCGATCGTCGACGAGGCTGGCCTCACCTTCCTCCACGTC
>JAEVZM010000492.1 GCA_023392225.1 Pseudomonadota bacterium | reverse complement strand
GCCGCAGAGCCCGAGATGGCTTCGAGCGACGACGAGCTTGCCCTCGCCGCGGACGGAGCCGGCTCCGACGAGGAGATCGACGCCGATGACGACGAGGGCGTCGTCTCGGATGAGGCGGCGGACGCGTTCGTCATGGGCGACGACGCGCCGGTTTTCGACGACGAATTCCCGATCCTCGCCGAAGCCGCCGAGGAGGACATGGAAGCCGACGACGGCGACGACGCATCCGATCCGCGGCTCAACGAGATGTTCGACGTGCTCGTGACGCTGCGCGACAGCGAGGTCGGCCACTCCCTCCGCCTGCTCCGCCAGCGCTTCCCGCACATTCCCTTCCCGTTCCGGGTCCGCGCCCTGATGGCGGTCCGCCACGGAGCCGTGGTAGGGTAGTCGCCATCGGCGGCACTTCGAGGATGGTCAACCGACCGGGTGCCCGCGCATCCGGTCGTTTTGCATTGGGCCCAATGAAGCCCCTGGCCGGATTCCTCCCGCCGCCATCGCCTGTCTGTACGCCTTTCGCCGCGTGTCATCGTCCGACGTTCCAACGGAGGCTCACATGGGCAATCACAAGGGCATCAAGATCAAGGCACTGATCAGTCTCGACAGAACCACCCTGACCGAGATCGGCGGGCTCCCCGACCTCGGAGCCGCCCAATTCTACGGCGCCACCAGCAAGCATTTCGGCATTCTGCAGCAGTACAATGGCGTGGACGTCAACTTCGACCTCTATGGCCGGAACTTCGGCTACATGTTTGCAGACGTTCCGACATCGGGGAAGATCAAGAAGGTCGAGGTGCGGCTCAACGGCGATCTCGGACTTGTCGTCAGCGGGCTGAATCTCGACGCCCTGAAGGCCGTCCGCGAGTGGCAGAAGGACGATCCCTTCGCAACCTTCGCCAAACTCCTGATCGGCGACGATACCATCTTCGGCTCGCCGTTCGACGACCCGGACCTGTGGGGCGGAAAGGGCGACGACAGGCTATGGGGCGACTACGGCATCGACGTCGTCAATGGCTTCAAGGGCACGGACCTCAACGACGGAGGCCCCGGCAACGACCAGCTGATCGACGTCAAGGGCCACGACATGTTCCAGTTCTCGAGCCCGTTCATGCAGGGCGGCGCCAACTACGCCTACAACTTCGACACCATCAAGAAATTCGGCAAGGGCGACGCGCTCTACTTCGATCGCGACCTGTTCGCCGCCGCCGGCAGCAAGGTCAGCAAGGGCGAGCTCTATTTCGGCGACGCGGCCCACGACGGCAACGACTACTTCCTGTGGGACCAGGGCTCGCGAACCTTCTTCTACGACCCTGATGGCAACGGGCCAGCGGAAGCCACGCCCATCTTCCAGACGCTCAACGACGCCAAGATCACCCACAAGGCGATCGTCATGGGCTACGTGGACTATGGCCCATAGCCATCTTCCGCCTCGCGCGGCGTGGCCTCCGCCTCGGCGGCCGCGTCGCGCGCGGCGATCGCTGCATCGGTCTTCACCCGGCGGTGGAACGCCCGCCAGCTCAGCGGCAGCGACGCGAGGTAGGCGAGGCTCAGCACCGTCATCGTGTGCCACGGGAAACTGAGCAACAGCGCCACGATCAGCACCACCAGCACGAACAGCGGCAGCACGAGGTCGCGCCGGATGCGCCGGCCGATGAGCTTCGACGACCAGGTCGGTACCAGGCTCACCATCAGGACGGCGACGATGAGGGTGTAGACCAGCACCACCGGCGCAGTGAGGAAGCCGTGCGGCGCCCCGATGAACTCGAGATAGACCGGCAGGAAGACGATCATGGCGGCCGCCGGCGCCGGCACACCGACGAAATAGGCGGATTGCCATTCGGGTTTCACCGGCCCGTGCAGGGCAACGTTGAAGCGCGCCAGGCGAAGCGCGGCGCAGATGGCGAAGATCAACGCCGCGATCCAGCCGATCGATCCCGTCTCGTCGAGTGCCCAGACATAGAGCAGGATGCCCGGCGCGACGCCGAAGTTCACGAAATCGGCGAGCGAGTCGAGCTCGGCACCGAAGCGCGACGCCGACTTGAGAAAGCGCGCCACCTGCCCGTCGAGGCCATCGAGCACGGCAGCGATCGCCACGGCGGCGATCGCAAACTCGTAGCGCATCTCGATGCTCATCCGGATCGAGGTCAGGCCCGCGCAGAGCGACAGGAGCGTGACCACGTTGGGCAGCACGGCCCGGACCGGGATCGGCCGCATCTGCCGAAGCTGCCGCATGCGGCGCCGGCGCGGCGGCTCCTCGTCGTCGGGATCGAAGGGCTGGAAGATCGACATCGGCCGCCTGCCCTCAATCCACCCGGACCTGCCGCACGGCAACCGCCTCGCCGCCGAAGCGGGCGAGCACGGTCTCGCCGGCGATCGCCGTCTGGCCCTCGGCGACCAGCGCCGGCGTCGATGGCGGCAGCCAGACGTCGAGGCGCGAGCCGAAGCGGATCATGCCGATCCGCTCGCCCGGGGCGAGATCGTCCCCCTCGGCCACGTAGCAGAGGATGCGGCGCGCCACCAAGCCGGCGATCTGGACCACGCCGACGGGCCCGTGCGCGGTGTCGAGCACGATGCCGTTGCGCTCGTTGTCCTCGCTCGCCTTGGCGAGCTCGGCAATGATGAACTTGCCGGGCCGATAGGCGATCTTCGCCACCCGGCCGGCAAGCGGCGCCCGGTTCACGTGGCAGTCGAAGACGTTCATGAACACCGAGATCCGCAGCCGGGGGTCCGGGCCGAGCCCAAGCTCCGCCGGCGGCGTGCCGACCACGACGGCGGAGATCCGGCCGTCGGCCGGACTAACAACAAGGTCGGGATCGACCGGTGTCACCCGCGGCGGGTCGCGGAAGAAGTAGACCACCCAGGCCGCCACGATCGCGGCGATCCAGAACAGCGGCTGCCAGAGGAAGAGGCCGACCACCGCGACCGCGCCGGCGATGGCGATGAACGGCAACCCTTCGCGGCGGATGGGGACGAGCGTCGAGCGGATGGAATGGAGTACGGACATGGCACAGTCTATTAGGGCAAGTCCGCCGCCCTGGACAGGGCTTCAGTGGGCCGCGCCCAGCCGTCGCAGCGAGAGTGAGACATGGCTCTGCAAGAGGCGGTGCGCGCCGATGCCACCGCGACTCGAGAAAACGAGGCCGACGCTATCGCAGCTCGTCGCGGACGCGGTTCCTGATCGCGACAGGGACGTCCGAACCAGGAGCCTCTACCGTCTCGAGTTCGCCGTTCGCCGACCGCCTTGTCAGCCGATACGTGAACTCGTCGGGCCTGGCATCGCTCCGTCCGGCGCCGCGCTCGAAGAGGGCTTCAATGATGGCCCTGTCTCCATCCGCGAGCTCCGACCAGCTCACCGACCCCACACTCCGAACCCGTCCCTGCGGCGAACCGAAACCCGCAAGACCTCCAAGACGTTCGATTTCCAACTCACTCATTGCGACCCGATGACCCTCAAAGGCCTACCTGCACCCAGGCATCGTCCACCGCCGTTGCCACCCCTGCGGTGTCCGGGAACAGCTCTGCCGCAACTTTCCGCGTGCGGTCTGCAAAGGCCCGCATCTTCAGGTTAGGCGACGCACCATAGCCCGTCATGGCCTTGTACCATATCTGCCCGACGGTCTCCCAGCTGAAGCCCCCGATCGCCATGGCCGCTCGGTGGAACGCGTGGTTGGGGATTCCGCTGCTGTAGTGCGGGTCCATGCCGGGCACGTAGTCCGAGTAGTGTTTCGGCTGCGGTGCCAGGCAATGCGCTGCACCCGGGTTCGCCATGTCGCGAAGGCAGGTGAGCCCCCTGGACTTCGCTTCCGCGCCGACGATCTCCCGCCCGATCAGCCAGTCGGCGTCGACCACCGACTGTTGCTTGCGCCACTGGCGGAACATCGAGCCGAACACGTCTGCGAGGCTCTCGTTCAATCCTCCTGGCTCGTTGCGATAGACCAGTTGCAGGGAGTACTGGATGACCCCGTGAGTGTTCTCGTGCCCTATGACGTCGGGCGCGTTCACGAACCCCGAGAAGATCCTCCCGTCGCCATCGCCATAGATCATTTGGGAACCGTTCCAGTAGGCATTGTTGTGCTCGATGCCGAAGTGAACGGACGAGACGAGCGACAGGCCCGCGTCGTCTATCGAGGACCGGCCGAAAACCGTCTCGTAGAAGTTCACCAGCTCCTTGGTCTCGGCGTAGGCCGTGGAAATCGTCGCATCCGCGGAATTTCCGGGTTTGGCGACAGGGTTCCCCGGCAGGGTCTCGGTGCCGCTGCAGTTGAACACCAGGACGCTCGTCGGGCCAGGCAACACCGCCGTCAGGCCCGCGTTGGTGGACTGCGCAACGCGCGTCAGCTTCCGGTTCTGCTCGCGGAGCTTCCTGACCTCGGCGTCCATGGCGGCGGTGCGCAGCAGGTCGTCTCTCACTTCATCGCTGAGACGACGGTCCTGTGAAAGACGCAGCAGGACGTCGCGCGGCACGATTGAGCAGCATCCACACATGGTCGACCTCACCGATCTCCGATTGAGACAGGAGCCGACTATACCTGTTTTACGTGTCTTTTCTAGATGATCTCGCTATGCGCGCAATCGCGGGGGAGCCGTCAATCCGTCGCCGTGCGGGATTCGGCGGTCGGTCCACGCCGGATGAAGCCCTCGGCATCGGTCTCCTCGACCTCGCGCAACCGTTCCTCAGCTTCGGCCGCCTCGCGCTGGCGGTTCCACATCGAGGCATAGAGGCCGTCCTGCGCCAACAGCTCGGCATGCGTGCCGCGCTCGACGATGAGGCCCGCCTCCAGCACGATGATCTCCTCGGCATGGACAACGGTCGAGAGCCGGTGGGCGATCATCAACGTCGTGCGATCGGCGGAGACGCGGTCGAGCGCTGCCTGAATCTCGCGCTCGGTGTGGCTGTCGAGGGCCGACGTCGCCTCGTCGAGGATCAGGATCGGCGGGGCCTTGAGAATGGTGCGGGCGATGGCCACGCGCTGCTTCTCGCCGCCGGAGAGCTTGAGGCCGCGCTCCCCGACCTCGGTGTCGTAGCCATCGGGCAGGCTGGCGATGAAATCGGCGATCTGCGCCGTCTCCGCCGCCGCCCGGATCTCCTCGTCGCTGGCGTCGATCCGGCCGTAGCGGATGTTGTAGGCGAGCGTGTCGTTGAACAGCACCGTATCCTGCGGAACCATGCCGATCGCGGCGCGAAGCGACTCCTGGGTGACGGCGCGGACATCCTGCCCGTCGATCGAGATCGAGCCGCCGGTCACGTCGTAGAAGCGGAACAGCAGGCGCGAGATGGTCGACTTGCCGGCACCCGAGGGGCCGACGATCGCGATCGTCTTGCCAGCCGGCACCTCGAACGAGATGCCCTTGAGGATCGGCCGCGCCGGCTCGTAGGCGAAGGTCACGTTGTCGAAACGCACCGACCCGCCGTTTACCAGAAGGGTCTTGGCGTCGGGCCTGTCGACGACCTCGGGCTGCACCTCGAGCAGGGTGAACATCGCCTCGATGTCGACCAGGCCCTGCTTGATCTCGCGATAGACGAAGCCGATGAAGTTGAGCGGGATGGAGAGCTGCATCAGCAGCGCGTTGATAAGAACGAAGTCGCCGATCGTCTGCTCGCCGCGCATCACCGCCGCGCCCGACATCGCCATGACGATGGTCATGCCGATGGTGAAGATCACCGCCTGGCCGATGTTGAGCCACGCCACTGAGGTCCACATCCGCGTCGCAGCCACTTCGTAGCGCGCCATCGAGCGGTCGTAGCGCTGCGCCTCCATGCGCTCGTTGCCGAAGTACTTCACCGTCTCGAAATTGAGCAGCGAGTCGATCGCCTTGGAATGGGCATCCTGGTCGGACT
>JAEVZM010000470.1 GCA_023392225.1 Pseudomonadota bacterium | reverse complement strand
CGGCATCCTGTTCCGGGTCGATGGCGGCGGCGTATCGACCTGGCGGGATGGGATCGGCATCTCCAATACGCTCTGCTGGAGCCCCGACCGGCGGACCTTCTACTTCGCCGATACCCTCGCCAACGTCATCTGGGCGCACGACTACGACGAGGCGAGCGGTGCGATCGGCGCCCCCCGGGTGTTCCTCGAGGGGTTCGCGCGCGGCCTGCCGGACGGCTCGGCGATGGACTCGGAGGGCTATCTCTGGAACTGCCGCTTCGGCGGCGGCTGCGTCGTGCGGATCGCCCCCGACGGCACGGTGGACCGGGTCATCGACCTGCCGGTCACCAACGTCACCACCTGCACCTTCGGCGGGCCGGAGCTCAAGACGGTCTACGTGACCACCGCCAATGCCGGGGCGCCGGAAAGCGAACGCCTCGCCGGCTCGCTGTTCGCGATTGAATCGAGCGTCGCCGGGCTGCCGGAGCACCGCTTCGCACTGTGAGAGGGGAGGCGGGAGCCGGAGCGTTCCCGCCTGTCCCACATCCTCAGAACGAGGCGAGCATCCCGCCATCGACGAGATGGTACGAGCCGGTGATGAACGAGGCGTCGTCGGAGAGCAGGAACGCGGCGAGCTTCGCCACCTCGACCGGCTGACCGAGCCGGTTGAGGGCGTGCTCCGCCGACCATTCGGCGATCTTGGCGTCGGGATTCTCCGGGTTGAATGACTTCGCGTTGGCGCGGAGCAGCGGCGTGTCGATCGCGCCCGGACAGATCGCCGTCACCCGGATGTTGTCCTCGCCGTGGTCGAGCGCCATGACCCGGGTCATCGAGATCACCGCGCCCTTGGTCGCGGCATAGGCAGCGACGCTCTTCGAAGTGTTGTGGGCGTGGATCGACGACATGTTGACGATCGCCCCGCCGCCCCGCGCGGTCATCAGCGGGATCACCGCCTTCGACATCAGGAAGATGGCCTTGAGGTTGATCCCCATCACCTTGTCCCAGTCGGCCTCGGGCATCTCGACCACCGAGCCGTGCAGCTCGAGTCCGGCGCAGTTGAACAGCCCCGTCACCGGGCCGCGGGCCGCCGCGACCTCCGCCACCTTCCGGCAGCCCGCGGCCACCGTCAGGTCCGCCACGACGGGGGTTATGCCGTCAGTCGCGATCTCGGCGAGGCGGTCGCCGTTGACGTCGGCGGCGATCACGTCGGCGCCGATGCTCCGGAAATGCTGAGCCGACGCCCGTCCGATTCCCGACGCCGCACCGGTGACGATCACCACCCCTGACAATGCCATTTCGGACGTTCTCCCTCGCTTGACCTGTTCGACAATTCTATTATCCTCAGAGTAATTAAACGGTCGCGTCCGCCGGCTCAAGCCGGCAGGACCTGTCGGGAGGAATGGGGCAGGGCGGTCTCCGCAAAGGAGGATTCGTCGTCCCAAGAGGCACATGGATTACGATTACATCGTCGTTGGTGGCGGCAGTTCCGGCTGCGTGACGGCCAGCCGCCTGGTCAAGGACCACGGAGCCCGCGTGCTCCTGCTCGAGGCGGGGCCGGCGGACAAGTCGATGCTGTTCCGAATGCCGGCCGGCTTCTTCAAGATGCTCGGCGGCAGCCCCTATCTCAACATCTACGAGTCCGAGCCGCAGGAGCGGTTGAACGGCCGCACCACCAAGGTTCCGCAGGCCAACGTGCTCGGCGGCGGCAGCTCGGTCAACGCCATGATCTACATGCGCGGCAAGCCCGAGGAATATGACGAGTGGGATGCCGCGAGCGGCGGCGCCGGCTGGACCTGGCGTCACATGCTGCCGCACTACACCCGGCTCGAGGGCAACCAGCGCCACGTCATGCCGCTGCACGGCACCGACGGGCCGCTCAAGGTCTCCGACCACGTCTACATCTGCGACATGGCCTGGATCTATCTCCAGACCCTCCAGAACATGGGCGTGCCGTTCAACAACGACTTCAACAGCGGCAACCAGTACGGCGTGGGCTTCATGCAGCTCACCACCGACCACGGCAAGCGCTGCAGCGCCGCCACCGCCTTCGTCAAGCCGCTCGCCCGCGACAAGCGCCTGACGGTGAAGACCGGCGCTCAGGTGACCCGCCTTCTGTTCGAGGGCGATCGCTGCATCGGCGTCGAATATGCCGAGGGCGGCAAGCTGACCGAGGTCCGGGCCGCCGAGGAGGTGGTGCTGACCTCAGGCTCCTACGTCTCGCCGAAGCTGCTCATGCTCTCCGGCATCGGGCCGGAGGAGGAGCTCGCCCGCCACGGCATCAAGACCCGGGTGAATCTGCCCGGCGTCGGCAGCAACCTCCAGGACCATCACGAGGTCCCGGTCAGCGCCTACACCAATGGCAAGTACGGCTATTTCGGTGACGAGCAGGGGCTGAAGATGGTCATGAACGGCCTCCAGTACCTGACCTTCGGCACCGGACCGGTGTCGTCGAACGGGGCGGAGACCTGCGCCTTCGTCAATCCCGAGACGCGCGGCTCCGACAGCACCGTCAAGATCTACTGCGTCGCGATGATCTATCTCGACCGCGATGTCGCCGACGTGAAGCCGGACCACGGCGTCACCTTCACCTGCTGCCTGATGCGGCCGAAGGCCCGCGGATTCGTCAAGCTGCGCTCGGCGAACCCGGCCGACAACATGATCATCAACCCCAACTTCCTGGGCCATCCGGACGACCTCCGGATCGAGATCGCGGCGCTCCGCTATGCGCGCGAGATCCTCGAGACGCGGCCGATGAGCGACACGGTCAAGGCCGAGGTGCTGCCCGGGCCGGACGTGCGCACCGACGAGCAGCTCACCGAGTTCTGCAAGCGCACGGTCAAGACCAACTACCACCCGGTCGGCACCTGCGCGATGGGCACCGACGACAATCCCATGGCCGTGGTCACGCCGGAGCTGAAGGTGCGGGGCGTCGAGGGGCTCCGCGTTTTCGATGCCTCGATCATGCCGAACCTGCTCAGCGCCAACACCAACGCGCCCACCATGGCGATCGCCGACAAGGCGGTGGCGCTGATGATGGGCGAGACGCTGCCGCCGCCGGCGGCCATTTGAAGTCACGTCTTGGAAATCGACCGCGCCAGGAGGGCGCGGCCAATGGGAGGAAGACCTGAAATGACAAAAATCATCACTCCGTTCCGGGGTCTCTCGACCCGCCGCCAGTTCCTCACCGGAACGGCGGCTGCCGCCGCCGGCCTCGGCCTCTATGGCGCCGGCTTCCGTCCGGCCTTTGCCGATCTCGCCGCGGCCGGCGACTGGAAGAAGTTCGAGGGCACCAACCTCCGGATGCTCCTCAACAATCATTGGTGGACCGACGCCGTGAAGGCGCGGGTCGCCAGCTTCGAGGAGATGACCGGCATGAAGGTCACCCTCGATATCCTGTCGGAGGACAACTACTACCAGAAGGCCGCGGTCGAGCTCTCGGCCGGCACGGGCAACTATGACGGCCTGATGGTCGGCAACCTCCAGGCCGGCCAGTACATGGCCGCCGGCTGGCTCGCCCCGCTCACCGACCTCATCAACGGCGCGGTGTCGCCGGAGTGGTACCAGATCGACGACATCTTTGCTTCGGGCCGCGAGGCGGGCAGCATCGGCGGCGTGCTCCAGGCCCTGCCGATCTCGACCGAGGCGCAGGTCGTCATGTACCGCAAGGACCTGCTTGAGGCGGCCGGCCTCGGCCCGATCCGCACCTTCGACGAGCTCGAGGCGGCGGCCAAGGCGATGAACAAGGACGGCGTCGCCGGCATCGTCGGCCGCGGCCGGCGCGGCCTCGATGTGGTCTGGGTGTGGACCGGCTTCTTCCTCGGCTACGGCGGCAACTTCCTGGTCGACGGCGTGCCGGCGGTGGACAGCGAAGCCGGCATCAAGGCGACCGAGCTCTACATCAACAGGCTCCTGCGCGATAACGGCCCGCAGGGCACCGCCAACATGAGCTGGCTCGAGGCGATCGGCGTCTTCAAGGAAGGCAAGGCGGCGCTCTACCCCGATGCGAGTGGCCTGGTGCCGGTCGCCATCGACAAGGAGACCAACGCCAACGCCGACCAGGTCGGCGTCTTCGCCTGGCCGGCGGCCGAGGGCCAGAAGCCGGCGCCGAACTACTGGTTCTGGCTGTTCGGCATCCCGGCGGCTTCGAAGAACCAGGAGGCTGCGGCCCTCTTCACCGCCTGGGCGACCTCGCCCGAGGTCTCGCTCGAGATCGGCCAGGAGACCGGCTCGCCGGTTGCCCGCGCCTCGGTGTGGGCCAACGAGGGCTTCAAGAAGTTCTACCCGGGCGACATGGCCGGCGAGATCGCCCAGAACCTCGCCAACGTCCAGGCGGCGCGCGTGCCCTATGGCGACCCGCGCTTCCCGAACGCTGCCGATGCGCTCTCGGTCGAGCTGGTCAACGTGCTGACCGGCTCGAAGGACGCCGCGACGGCGATGAAGGATGCCAATGCCGCGATGATCGCCGCGATGGAATAAGAAGAAGCGTATTGCGCTTCAGACTCGAAGGGCGCCCCGCGGGGCGCCCTTTTTTCGTTGGATGTCGTGACGCCGCCGACTCAGGTCGGGGCTGCCTCGTGGAGCAGGCCCTCGGCGCGGAGCTCGGCCCAGAGATCGGCCGGGATCGGCGTCTCGATGAGCTTCCGGTTGGCCTCCACTTCCTCGGGCCGCACCGCGCCCGGCACCATCGCCACGACCGCCGGGTGGGCGAGGGGGAATTGCACCGCGGCGGCGGCGAGCGGCACGCCGTGGCGCTTGCACACCGCCTCGATGCGGGCGACCCGCTCGAGAATCTCCGGCGGGGCGGGCTTGTAGTTGTACTTCGCCCCTTCGATCGCGCCGGTGGCGAGGATGCCGGAGTTGTACGGGCCGGCGGTCAGCACCGCGATGCCGCGCTTCTCGCAGAGCGGCAGGAGATCGTCGAGCGGCGCGTGCTCGAGGAGCGTGTAGCGGCCGGCCAGCATGAAGCAGTCGAAGTCGCCGGCTTCGGCGAACTCCATCAGCGGCATCACCTCGTTGACGCCGACGCCGACCGCCTTGATGACGCCGGCGCTGCGCAGCTCGTCCAGCGCCTTGTAGGCGCCGCCGGCAGCCTCCTTGAAGCGGGCGCGGTAGTCGTCCCCCCAGGTCTGGACGTCGACGTCGTGGATGTGGACGAGGTCCATCCGGTTCATGCCGAAGCGCTGCAGGCTCTGCTCGATGGCGCGCATCGTGCCGTCGTAGCCGTAGTCGGTGACCAGCCGGAAATCGAGGCCGCCGATGAACACCGAGCGGTCGACCTTGTCGCGCGCCTCGGGGACCAGATAGCGGCCGACCTTGCTGCAGAGGACGAAGTCGTCGCGCTCCTCGACGTGCTGGCGGAGCACGTGGCCGAAGCGGTGCTCGGAGACGCCGCGGCCGTAGAGCGGGGCGGTGTCGTAGAGCCGGACCCCGAGGTCCCAGGCAGCGGCAATGGTGGCTTCGGCGCGCGGCTCCGGGATCACCTCGAACAGGTCGCCCAGCGGCGCGCCGCCGAGGCCGAGAACCGTGACCTCGAGGCCGGTCTTGCCGAGCGGGCGCCGGTCGGTGGCTAGGGGCATCGTCTCCTCCTCCGTTTTCTCATATGATATGAGAGAGCTTCCAATAAGGAAGGTTGGTCCTTGCGATCAACGACAAAAAGCCGATGGGAGGAACTGCGACAATGGACCCCGCCCCGACTCCGTCCGAAACGCCATCTCCCTCCGAGATGGCGCGCGTGCTCGCCACCTTCGCCGACGCGCTCCTGCCCGGCGACGCGCTGTTTCCC
>JAEVZM010000349.1 GCA_023392225.1 Pseudomonadota bacterium | reverse complement strand
CCCTTTGACGGGGTTCCTCCGACCCCGAAGCCTCCTCTGAAAGAGATAGAACCTATCGACATAACGGGCAAATCGAATTATTTCCGGAATCCATATCAAAACTGGTATATCGGAAATGGCCTTCCTGCCGTCGGCTCTGCCCTTCCTGAAGCTGGCCCATCTGAGGCTGGTGGCCGCGATTGCCCAACACGGCCAGATCCAGGCCGCAGCCCAGGCGCTGGCGCTCACCCAGCCCGCCGCTTCGCGCACGCTTGCCGAGATCGAGCGGCTGGTCGGTGCGCCGCTGTTCGAGCGCCATCCGCGCGGCATGACGCCAACGCCGCTGGGCGAAATCCTCGTCCGCCGCGCGCATACGATGCTGATGGGAATGCAGGACCTCGCCCGCGAACTGCAGGAAGAACGCGAGGGGCGCAGCGGCCTCGTCCAGGCGGGCGCAGTTACCGGCCCTGCCGTCGGCTGCCTCGTGCCGGCCATTCGCAGACTGAAGGCGCTCACTCCGCTTGTGGAACTGCGCATCGACGTCGGGCCGTCCATCCAGCTCATGCGCGGGCTGGAAGAAGGCGACTACGATTTCATCATCGGTCGCCTGCTGCCGGAATCGGACGTGGACGCCTTCGACATCGTTCCCGGCGCGATCGAGACCGTGCGCTGCCTGGTGCGCAGCAGCCACCCGCTGGCAAGCAAGCGCAACGTGCCGCTTGCCGCCCTTGCCGAGCACCCATGGATCATCCAGGAACGCGGCATGCCGATCCGCCAGGCGGTGGAAGCCGCCTTCATCCAGAGCGGCCAGCCGGGGCCCGTAGATGTCGTCGCCACGTCGTCTCTCGTGCTGATGATGGCGCTTCTGGTGGAGTCCGACATGCTCGCGCCAATGTCGCTGGAGGTGGCCCGCCTGCTGCAGGGGCCCGGTGCGGGCTCGCTTGCCGTCATCGACCTCGCCGTTCCGATCGAGGTTTCTCCCTATCACATAATCACCTATCGCGGCCGCGGCCTCTCGCCAGCTGCCGGACGCCTGCCCACACTGGTTCTGGAAGAGGTCGCGCGGTTGCGAGGCGCCGCCGCCAGGAGATGACCGGGCCGCCAGCAATGCCGGTATTTCGCGCAGCAAACTCTGCTCCGTTGCGCTTGTTGCGACTTGAGCGGAGCACCTACGCCGAATGGCTGCAGGAACCACCAATTTGCCTCGTCAGGGCGGCCGGTTCATGTCGTTCATTGCTCTAGTATTTTTCGTTGAGATCAAGCTATAATGCCGCCGGCTTTGACGGGGAGACAATGTCTTCTGGCCGGAGGAACCGAGGATGGCCGTTGCGCTCGTGCTCGTTCTGATCGTAGTTGGCTCAGTTCTTTTCCATGTTCTGAGCCCCTGGTGGTCTACGCCTATAGCTTCCAACTGGAGCTATATCGACGATACTCTTTCGATAACCTTCTGGATCACCGGCACTGTCTTTGCGGCTGTCGTGTTGTTCATGGCTTATTGCGTTTACCGCTTCCGCCACAAGGAGGGAGCAAAGGCCGCCTACGAGCCGGAACGCCGAAAGCCCGAATCCTGGCTTACGATCGCGACCGCCCTTGGCGTGACCGCGATGCTGGCGCCGGGCCTGGTCGTCTGGAGCCATTTCATCAACGTTCCCGACGATGCGTCGGAAGTCGAGGTCTTTGCCCAGCAATGGCAGTGGAGCTATCGCCTGCCGGGCAAGGACGGCAAGCGCGGCACTTCCAACGCCCGCCTGGTCAGCCCGGCCAATCCGCTCGGCAGCGATCCAAACGACCCCAACAGCAAGGATGACGTCATCGTCAATGCAGCCGACCTGCATCTGCCCATTGGCAAGCCGGTGAAGATGCTGCTGCGCTCGATAGACGTGTTGCACGATTTCTACGTGCCGGAATTCCGCGCCCGAATGGACATGGTGCCCGGCATGGTCACCTATTTCTGGTTCACGCCCACGCGGACCGGAACCTTCGAGGTGCTCTGTGCCGAGCTCTGCGGCGTCGGCCATGCCTTCATGCGCGGGGCGGTACAGGTCGATACCGAGCAGGACTATGCCGCATGGCTGCAGCAGCAGTCGACTTTCGCCCAGCTGAGCGCGCCCGCAAAGACCGGAGCGCTTGCCGAGCCTGCAACCAGAGCAGCGAAGGTGAACTAGCCGGCCGGCCGCAACGCGGTCGAGCGGCAACAGGATCGCAGGAACGAAGAGGTGTCCGATGACCGATGTCACGCCTCAGGGAACGGAGTTCATTCCGCCCGCAGAAGTGGCCGAGATGGAGCTTTACCATCCGCACAGCTGGTGGACGAAATATGTTTTTTCGCAGGACGCCAAGGTCATCGCGATCCAGTATGCGAGCACCGCGATGGCCATCGGCTTCGTCGCGCTCGTGCTGTCCTGGCTGATGCGGCTCAAGCTCGGCTTTCCCGACACCTTCTCATTCATCACCCCGGACACCTACTATCAGTTCATGACCATGCACGGCATGATCATGGTCATCTACCTGCTGACGGCGCTGTTCCTGGGCGGCTTCGGAAACTACCTGATCCCGCTGATGGTCGGCGCGCGGGACATGGTGTTTCCCTATGCCAACATGCTGAGCTACTGGATCTACCTGGTCGCCGTCCTGGTGCTGGTGGCCAGCTTCTTCGCGCCCGGCGGGCCGCCGGGCGCGGGCTGGACCCTCTATCCGCCGCAGGTCATCACTTCGGGCACCCCCGGCTCAGAAAGCCTGGGCATCATACTGATGCTCGTGTCGCTGATCCTGTTCATCATCGGCTTCACCATGGGCGGCCTCAACTATGTGGTCACCGTGCTGCAGGCACGCACCCGCGGCATGACCCTGATGCGCCTGCCGCTGACCGTCTGGGGCATCTTCACCGCAACCGTGATGGCGCTGCTGGCGTTTCCCGCGCTGTTCGTCGCCTGCGTCATGCTGCTGTTCGACCGCGTCGTCGGCTCGAGCTTCTTCATGCCAGCGATGGTCGACATGGGAACGCCGCTGCCGCATGACGGCGGAAGCCCGATCATGTTCCAGCACCTGTTCTGGTTCTTCGGCCATCCGGAGGTCTATATCGTTGCGCTGCCGGCCTTCGGCATCGTCTCCGACCTCATCGCCACCCATGCGCGCAAGAACATCTTCGGCTTTCGCATGATGGTGTGGGCGATCGTGATCATCGGCGCGCTCAGCTTCGTCGTCTGGGCCCACCACATGTTCGTCTCGGGCATGCACCCCTATTTCGGCTTCTTCTTCGCGACCACGACGCTGATCATCGCGGTGCCGACGGCAATCAAGGTCTATAATTGGATTTTGACCTTGTGGCGGGGCGACATTCACCTGACAGTGCCGATGCTGTTTGCGCTCGCCTTCATCGTCACCTTCATCAATGGCGGCTTGAGCGGCCTGTTCCTGGGCAATGTCGTGGTCGACGTGCCGCTGTCCGACACGATGTTCGTGGTTGCGCATTTCCACATGGTGATGGGAGTGGCGCAGATCCTCGTCATCTTCGGCGCGATCAATCACTGGTATCCCAAGATCACCGGCCGGATGCTCGACGACACGCTGGGCCGGCTGCACTTCTGGGTCACCTTCCTCGGCACCTACCTGATCTTCTTCCCCATGCACTATATCGGGCTGGTCGGCATACCGCGCCGCTATCCCGAGCTTGGCGACACCGCCTTCGTGCCGCCATCGGTGCATGTGCTGAACGAGTTCATCACCATCGCCGCGCTCGTGGTCGGGGCGGCCCAGCTTGTCTTCCTGTTCAACCTTCTCTGGAGCCTGCGCCACGGCAAGGAGGCGGGCGACAACCCGTGGCGGGCGACAACGCTCGAATGGCAGACGGCGGGCACCCCGCCGCCGCACGGCAATTTCGGCAAGGAACTGCCGTTGGTCTATCGCTGGGCCTATGACTACAGCGTGCCGGGCGCGCCCGAAGATTTCATCCCGCAGAACGTGCCTGGCCTGCCGACGGAAGGCAGCACGGCATGAGCGCGATACTGATATTCCTGGCAGGGCTACTGGCCGTCATCGGCTGGTGGCTGTCGCGCCAGAGGCTGATGTCCAAGCCGTGGCTGGAAGTGGGGCCGGCCACTGCCTTCCCCCAGACGGAGGCGCCCGCGACGCATCCGGCAAGGATCGGGCTCGGCGTGTTCATCGCCGTGGTCGGCGCGCTGTTTGCGCTATTCATCGGCGCCTACCTCATGCGCATGGCCTATGCCGACTGGCAGCCGGCACCCATGCCGCAAGTGCTGTGGCTCAACACGGGAATGCTGGTTCTGGCCAGCGTGGCCATGCACTGCGCGGTGCTGTCCGCTCATCGCGGTCGCGTCGACAATCTGCGCCTGGCGCTTCTTGTAGCCGGTCTGACCTCGATCGCCTTCCTTGCCGGCCAGTTGCTGGCCTGGCAACAGCTCGCCGACGAAGGCTATTTCGTTACCGTGAACCCCGCCGTCAGCTTCTTCTACCTGCTGACGGCCATGCATGGCCTGCACGTGCTCGGCGGCCTGGTAGCGCTCGGCCGCACCAACATAAGGGCATGGCAGGGCGGCCGAACCGCCCGGATGGCCCTGTCCGCCGAACTGTGCGCAATCTACTGGCACGCCCTGCTCATCGTCTGGCTGGTCCTGTTTGCCGTGCTCATGGGCTGGGCCGCCAATTTCATCGACATCTGCCGCCGGCTGCTGAGCTAGGAGGAGACGCGGAATGGCCGACACAACGCCGGAACATGTCTCTCACACCGCGGCACGGCCGCAGGGCATGCGCGGGATAGCGGCCGATTGGGCCTCGGACCAGCGGGCGTTCAAAAACGTCTCCTGGGGGAAGGCCATGATGTGGATCTTCCTGCTCAGCGATACCTTCGTCTTCGGCTGCTTCCTGCTGGCCTACATGACCGCGCGCATGTCGACGACGGTGCCGTGGCCGAACACGGCCGAGGTTTTCGCGTTGCATATCGGCGGCCACGAGGTACCGCTGCTCCTGATCGCCATCATGACCTTCGTGCTGATCTCGTCGCGCGGCACGATGGCCATGGCCGTCAATTTCGGCTACCGCCGCGACCGCAGGAAAACAGCCGCGCTGATGCTGGCAACCGCAGCCCTTGGCGCTACCTTCGTCGGCATGCAGGCGTTCGAATGGACCAAGCTCATCATGGAAGGCGTGCGCCCCTGGGGCAACCCATGGGGCGCGGCGCAGTTCGGCTCGTCCTTCTTCATGATCACCGGCTTTCACGGCACGCATGTGACCTTCGGGGTCATCTTCCTGTTGATCACCGCGCGCAAGGTGCTGCGCGGCGATTTCGACCACGGTGCGCCCGGGTTCTTCACCAGCCGGCGCGGCCGCTATGAAAACGTCGAGATCATGGGCCTGTACTGGCACTTCGTCGATCTGGTTTGGGTGTTCATCTTCGCGTTCTTCTATCTTTGGTGAGGTGGTGCGATGGTACAGGCAGAAGCGCAGGACCGGGGATTGCACGGCGACACCAGCCTGGCGCAGGCGGCACATGCGGAAGGCCAGCAGCACCCGATAAGGCTCTATCTCGTCGTCTGGGGCTGGCTGTTCATTCTGAGCGCGTGCTCCTACGCGGTCGACTATTTCAACCTGCAGGGCTATCTGCGTTGGGGGCTGATCATAACCTTGATGCTGCTGAAGGCGGGGCTGATCGTGGCGATCTTCATGCACATGGCCTGGGAGCGGCTGGCGCTTACCTACGCCATCCTGGTGCCGCCGCTGCTGATACTGGTGTTCCTGACCATCATGGCGCTGGAATCCGACTACACCTCGCTTACCCGCATGCTGTCGTTCAGCGCCGCGCAGTAGAGAGCTTTCCGTGCGGGCCCGGAATTATTGTCTCCGGGGCGGCGCCATTGCGCCTTTGGATTTTCAAACTTTGCTTGGGAGGAGCATAAAAATCCTCGGCAACGCGCCTGCCCCACGGCATATTCGGCACATCGACAGTTTGTGCGGCTGCGGGGATTCCACTTGGGCGCCGATGCCCTTATCTGAAGCAGCCGGAGCTTGTCCGCTGCCACGGATTGAAGGGATGGTCGACCGGTCGCGGTTCAAGGGCTCTCCGCCGCCCGGCAAAAGCTAATTCAGGAGCAGTTTGAATGATTGGTGCAACCGTCCTGCTGGACAAATATTCAAAGACGGGCAGGCGCAAGATTGCCGCCCTCGCGGTCACCGCGGCATTTGTCGGCCTGTTGTCGACCGGTTCCGCCCTGCAGGCGGCCGAGGGCTACGACGCCGATGCGTCGATCAAGATCGGCTCGCTCTACGAGCCGCAGAACCTCGACAACACCGCCGGCGCGGGCCAGGGCATCAACGAGGCCTTCAACAGCAACGTCTATGAGGCGCTGTTCCGCCTGACCGATGCGGGTGCGGTCGAAAACGTGCTGGTCAGCGACTACAAGGTCAGCGACGACGGCCTGACCTACACGATCACCCTGCTGCCGGGCGTAAAATTCCATTCCGGCGATCCGCTGACCGCCAAGGACGTCAAGTACAGCATCGAGCGCGTCGTCGCCCCCGATTCCAAGAGCTCGCGCAAGAAGAGCCTCGAGCCCATCAGCTCGATCGAAACGCCGGATGACAGCACGGTCGTCATCAAGCTTTCGTCGCGCTCGATCTCGCTGCCCTACAATCTGAGCTATGTGTGGATCGTCAACGACGCCGCCGCCGACATCACCGCCAAAGAGGATGGAACCGGCCCCTACACGCTGGAAGACTGGCGCCGCGGCTCGACGATCTCGCTCAAGCGCTTCGACGGCTATTGGGGCGAGAAGCCGACCAATGGGGAAGTCGTAATCATCTACTTCACCGACGCGACCGCGCTGAACAATGCGCTGCTTACGGGCGCGGTGGACATCATCACCAGCGTCCAGAGCCCGGATTCGCTTGCCCAGTTCAAGGACAATCCGGAGTTCAAGGTCAGCGAGGGCCAGTCCACCACCAAGGAACTGCTCGCCTTCAACGATCGTGTCGAGCCCTTCAGCAACGTCAAGGTGCGCAAGGCGATTGCCCGCGCCATCGACAAGAAGAAGCTGCTCAACTCGATCTGGGGCGAATACGGCACGCTGATCGGCTCCTTCGTGCCGCCGACGGACCCGTGGTATGTCGATCTCACCGGCGTCGATCCGTATGATGTGGAGAGCGCCAAGGCGCTGCTGGCCGAGGCCGGCCACGCCGACGGCTTCACCTTCTCGCTCGACACGCCGAACTACGACCCGCACCCGATCGTCGCCCAGTTCGTCAAGAGCGAACTGGCCAAGGTCGGCATCACGGTCAACATCAACCTGATCACCGCCAATGAGTGGTACACGAAGATCTACAAGGCGCACGACTTCCAGGCGACGCTGCAGGAGCACGTGAACCACCGCGACATCGTGTTCTACGGCAATCCCGACTTCTACTGGGGCTACAACAACCCTGAGGTCGTGGACCTGATCAAGTCGGCCGAGACCAGCACCACGACGGACGAGCAGACCGCCAAGCTGACCGAGGCCAACCGCATCATCGCCGCGGATGCGGCCAGCAGCTGGCTTTATCTCTACCCGCAGATCGTGATATCGAAGGCCAACGTCAGCGGCTATCCGGTCAACGGGTTGAATTCGCAGTTCTTCGCCTACGGCATCAAGAAGAGCGCGGACTGAGCCCGGCACGGTAAGGCCGTCGCCCATATCGGAAAGCGGCGGCCAATGGTCTGATCGAACATCGTGCGGAAGCAATTCCGCACGATGTTTCCGTTGGGGACGAAAGGAACCCGCACATTCTCGCCTACATCCTCCGGCGGCTCGCCATTCTGGTCCTGTCGCTCTTCATCGCATCGCTGGTTCTTTTCGTACTGCTCAGGCTCCTCCCCGGCGACCCGGCCAACGCGCTGCTGTCGG
>JAEVZM010000344.1 GCA_023392225.1 Pseudomonadota bacterium | reverse complement strand
TCCCAGGGACAGAGAACGAGAGGCACGACATGGCCAAGATCAAGGTTGCCAACCCGGTCGTCGACATCGACGGCGACGAGATGACCAGGATCATCTGGCGCCTGATCAAGGAGAAGCTGATCTTCCCCTATCTCGACCTCGACCTGCTCTACTTCGACCTCGGCGTCGAGAACCGCGACGCGACCGACGACAAGGTCACGGTCGAGGCGGCGGAGGCGATCAAGCGCGTCGGCGTCGGCGTCAAGTGCGCCACCATCACCCCCGACGAGGCCCGGGGCGAGGAGTTTGGCCTCAAGAAGATGTGGAAGTCGCCGAACGGCACGATCCGCAACATCCTCGGCGGAGTCATCTTCCGCGAGCCGATCATCTGCAAGAACGTGCCGCGCCTGGTGCCGGGCTGGACCAAGCCGATCGTCGTTGGCCGCCACGCCTTCGGCGACCAGTACCGCGCCACCGACTTCAAGGTGCCGGGCAAGGGCAAGCTGACCATCAAGTTCGTCGGCGAGGACGGCACCGTCATCGAGCACGACGTCTACGACTTCCCCGGCTCGGGCGTCGCCATGGCGATGTACAACCTCGACGATTCGATCCGCGACTTCGCCCGCGCCTCGCTGAACTACGGCCTCGCCCGCAAGTTCCCGGTGTACCTGTCGACCAAGAACACCATCCTCAAGGCCTATGACGGCCGCTTCAAGGACCTCTTCCAGGAGGTCTACGAGGCCGAGTTCGCCGACAAGTTCAAGGAAGCCGGCATCACCTACGAGCACCGGCTGATCGACGACATGGTCGCCTCGGCGCTGAAGTGGTCGGGCGGCTATGTCTGGGCCTGCAAGAACTACGACGGCGACGTCCAGTCCGACACGGTGGCCCAGGGCTTCGGCTCGCTCGGCCTGATGACGTCGGTGCTGACCACGCCGGACGGCAAGATCGTCGAGGCCGAGGCGGCGCACGGCACCGTCACCCGGCACTATCGCGAGCACCAGAAGGGCAAGGACACCTCGACCAACTCGATCGCCTCGATCTTCGCCTGGACCCGCGGCCTCGCCCATCGCGCCAAGCTCGACGGCAATGACGAGCTCGCCCGCTTCGCCGCGACGCTGGAGAAGGTCACCGTCGACACGGTCGAGGCCGGGTTCATGACCAAGGATCTCGCGCTCCTCGTCGGCCCGGAGCAGAAGTGGCTCACCACCACCGGCTTCCTCGACAAGGTCGACGAGAATTTCCAAAAGGCCATGGCCGGCTGAGGCAGCCGACGTCGGAGGGGCCGGCGCCGGCCGGCCCCGCTCCTGCCCCATTGCAGCTGCGGACTGCACGCCTCGTGCCGGCAGATTCGCGAGCTTCCCCGTTGAGACGTTTCCTCCGCTACGCCGCCATCGCCATCCTCGTCCTCGGCGCGGCGATCTTCCTCAACAACACCAACCTCCTTGCGCCGGAGAGCGAAGCCCGGCCGCTGGTGATCGCCCATCGCGGGCTCGGCCAGACCTTCCCCCGGGAAGGGCTGACCGCCGAGACCTGCACGGCGGAGCGCATCTACCCGCCAGAGCACCCCTATCTCGAGAACACCGTCGAGGGTTTCCGCGCCGCCTTCGCCGCCGGGGCCGACATCGTCGAGTTCGACGTCCATCCGACCACGGACGGGCATTTCGTCGTCTTCCACGACTGGACGCTGGACTGCCGCACCGATGGCAGCGGCGTCACCCGGGACAAGTCGCTCGCCGAGTTGAAGAGCCTCGACGTCGGCTACGGCTACACCGCGGACGGCGGCGAGACCTTTCCCTTCCGGGGCAAGGGCGTGGGCTCGATGCCGACCCTCGAGGAGGTGCTCGCCGCCTTCCCGGACCGGCGTTTCCTCGTCAATATCAAGAGCAACAACCCGGCGGAGGGGGAAGCGCTCGCCGCCAGGATCAACGCGCTCCCGCCGGAGCAAGCGGAGCTGATCATGGTCTACGGTGGCGGCCAGGCGATCGAGGCCTACCGCGTCGCCCGTCCGGCCGCGACCGCGCTCGGCACCGACGGCGCCATCCGCTGCTTCATCCGCTACGCGCTGCTCGGCTGGAGCGGCTACCTGCCCGAGGACTGCCGCGGGACCCTTTTCATGCTGCCGGCCGATGTCGCCCCCTTCTTCTGGGGCTTCCCGAACCGGCTTACCGGCCGCCTCGCCGACCATGGCAGCATGCTCATCATGCTCGGCGACATGGACGGCACCCGGTACACCACCGGGGTCGACGACCTCGCCACCCTCGAGCGCCTGCCCGCGCTCTTCGACGGTGCGATCTGGACCAACCGGGTCGACCGCATCGGCCCGGCGGCGAGGGAGCGGGCCGAGGCTGCCATGCTCTCGTCACGTTGACCGCGTGAGGTGCGGCTCGACCGAGACCGCAGCCCGAGCCGACGAAGGCCCCCGATGCTCCGCCGTGCCGTCCTCTTCCTCGCCGTGTTCGCGCCGAGCGTGCTCCTGCTCAACACCGAGATGCTGCCGACGGAGAGCGAGGCCAAGCCGCTGGTGATCGCCGGCGCACCCGACGCGGCCGAGGCCGAGACGCTGAGTGCGATACCGCCCGCCCGGGCGTCGGTGGTTCCCGGCCGCCTCGACTGACC
>JAEVZM010000293.1 GCA_023392225.1 Pseudomonadota bacterium | reverse complement strand
TCGGGGCCGGGTGGTAGGGGCCGACGACGGTTCCGCCCCCCGGCGCGACCGCGGCGGCCCGGCCGAGATCCTCGGCAAGCCGCACCTCCCCGGCGGGGGCGCCCGATGCATCGAAGCGGATCAGGCGGCCATCGGCGACGAGCGCTACCGCGCCACCCACCCGGGTCGCCGCCAGGGACCGGATCGCCGGCGCCTGCGGACCGGCGCCTTCGAGCGGCGCGATCTCGGCGAAACGTGCCGGGGGCTTCGCGGCCACGGGATCCCACAGGTCGAGCCGGCCATTGGCGCCACCGACCAGCACCTCGGTCGTATCGGGCAGGAAGGCGACCAGTCCCGGCCGCATGCCCTCGGCGGTCGCGCTGCGCATCAGATGTGGCGACAGCGCCAGCACCGACTGGAGCAGCGCCGAGCGGGTCTCGGCGGTGGGCAGCATGGTGACGGCCTCGACCGCCGCCGCAGTCGCCCCCGCGACGTCGCCACGCTGCAGCAGGTCACGGGACTGGAAGGCGAGCAGCGTTGCCTCGGCGCCGCGGTCGGCTGCCGCGGCCTCGCGCTGCGCCGTCTCGGCACTCTGCTGGGCGATGAACACCACCGCACCGGCGACGATGACCACGGCTACGACGGCCGCAGCGCCGGCGATCAGGAGGTTGCGGAGCCGCCGGCCACGGCGCTTCTCCGCCTCCTCCTCGGCGACGCTGGCGGCGATGAAGGCCTTCTCGGCCTCGCCGAGCGCGCGCGGGTGGTCGACCAGCCACTGCCGCGCCCGGCCGAGCAGGAGGCCGCGGAGCAGCGCCGCACGCTTGTCCGCGTCGGCAGCCCGCTGCCAGTCCGCCAAGGCGTGGTCGACCTGCATCCGGCCGACGAGGAAGTCGCGCTCCTCGTCGAGCCAGCCGCGCAGCCGCGGCCATTTGCGCAGGAGCGACTCGTGCGCCACCTCGACGGTCCGCCGCCCGCCCTGCTCGCCGAAGATGACCAGCCGCGCCGCCTCGAGCCTGTCGAGAATCGGCCGCGCCTTCTCGGGAAGGGTCTCCATGAGCGCCGGTCGGCGCGAGTACTCGCCCTCGCTGTCGATCCGCACCAGGCCGCCGACGAATGCCTCGCGGAGGGCCTGGAGGTCCTCGGGCGTTGGCTTGGCCTCGGCGAGCACCTCGTCCGCCCGCTTCCGGACCGAGTTCTCAAGTGGGTTCAGGCCGCCGGCGGCATCGCCCAGCGCCGCATAATGGACCAGCGCCAGCTGCCGCGCACTGCCGTCGCCCCGATCGTCGACATAGCGGTCGTAGAGCTCGCGAAGCGTGAAGGCGAGCAGCGGCAGCGCGTCCTCGCTGCCGGCGTCGGCGATCGCGGCGGCGACCAGCCCCTCCTCGACCTTGAGGCCGGCGACCCTGGCCGGCCCCTCGATGATCTGGCGGATGCGGTCATGCGGCATCGGCCCGAGCGAGAATTCCTCGAAGCGCACGACATCCTCGGCCGCCCGCTGGAGGAAGCCGAGATAGTCCGAGCGGAGCGTGATCACGCCGAGATACATCGTATCGTCGGCCGCCGCCGCCTTCATCAGGCGAAGGAAGATCTCGGCCTCCTCCGGCGGCGTGATGGTGAACAGCTCCTCGGCTTGATCGATCGAGATCAGGAGCCACGCCTCGCGCGAGCCGGCAGCGGTCTGGAGCCGCTCGGTGAGGGCAGCGAGCGCGGGGACCGGTTCGGTAGCGAAACGGTCGCGCCAGGCCCGCCAGTCGTCGGGTGTGCCGAGGGCCTCGGCCGCTGCCCGGGCGAACTCGCCCACCGGATCGTTGCGCGGCCGAAACGGCGGCAGCACGATCCAGTTTCGGCGATCGCGTTGTAGTCGCGGCAGCACGCCGGCGCGCAGCAGCGACGACTTGCCCGAGCCTGAAGCGCCGAGCAGCGCCACCAGCTTCGGCGGCCCCTGGATGCGACGGGCATTGAGCCGCTCGATCAGGCGCCGCACGTCGTCGTCGCGGCCGAAATAGATCGCCGCGTCCTCGGCCTGGAACGATGGGAGCCCCGGATAGGGCGGCCGGCGCTGGTCCCAGGGAAAGCCGCCCTGGGCGTCGAGGGCGATCTGGGTCAGCTCGCGGGCGAGCTGGGCGAGGCCGCCCTGGCGGTCGGCCCGCAGGTCGAGCTGCTGGATGTCGGGGGCGACGAAGCGCTCGCCGCCGGGCGCGACGATCACCGGGAAGATTGCCTTGCCCAGCGCCCGGGCCTGGGTGAACTCGGCGAAGCACCACTTCGATTCGAGCCAGCTCGAGGTCAACACCAGGATCACGGCATGGGCGCTGTCGATCTGCTGATAGAGCGTCCGCTCCCAGTTGGTGCCGGGCTGGAGACCGCTGTGCTTGTCGATGTCGAGGAAGGTCTGGTCGAAGCCGGCAGAGCGCAGCCACGCCATGATCTCGGCCGCGATCTCGTTGTCGCGACTGGAGTGGGAGACGAAGATCCGCGCCATGATCTGCGATCAGCCCGCGGAACGGCGGCAGGCGGGCATCGACTCCGGTGCGTGTGGCGCGTGCAGTGCCATGACGGTATGGCCGAATGGTCCCTTGGGCCTTATCCTCCCGCCATGGGTAGAATCCGCGTGCCGTCGGGTCAATCGGCCGACGCGGATCGAAGAGGGCGGAAGATGCGGGGATCGGCATTTCGGGTCCGCATGCTGCGGGGGGCCGTGGCGGTGCTGGCGATGATGGCTGCGTTCGATGCGGCCGTCGCCGACGGGGTGTGGCGGGAGCGCAGTCAGCTCGTGTGGGACGCCGGCGCCGGCAAGCTCGCTCGCCAGACGCTGCGTGCCTGGGACCCCGATCCGGCCCGTGGCCTCGACTTCGTCTGGGAGCCCTCGGCTGGGGCATCGACGCCCGGAGTCATCGAGGGCGAAGGCCGCCTGATCTGGCTTGCGAGGGGTGCCGCGGCCTATGACCGTGCGGCGATCTTCTCCGAATATGAAGGCGCGGTGCGCAATGGCCGCCCCGAAGGCCGGGGCAAGATCCGCCTCCGCTCCGGCCTCGTCTATGACGGCACCTGGCGCGACGGGGTGATGACCGGCTACGGCGTGCTGCGCTTCGCCACCGGCGACCGCTACAGCGGCGCGGTGCGGGATGGCGCGCCGGACGGACATGGACGCTACGCCGCGGTCGACGGCACGATCTACGAAGGCACGTTCGTCGCCGGCCGGCGCGAGGGCGAAGGCACGCTCACCCTCCCCGACGCCCGCCGTTTCCGCTCGGTCTGGCAGGACGGCACGGAGGTCGAGCGGACGCCGCTCGACGGCGGCCCGGCCCGGGTGGCCCAGGCGGAGTCGATCGAGGTCAGCGCCTATATCGACACCAAGCTCAACAACGACTTCATCGATGCCGACGAGGAGATGCTGTCCTACGGCTACACCGCCACCCCCTCGGCCGGCGAGGTGATGGTGACGCTCGACGCGCCGAAGATCCTCGACATCTGGAAGGGCGACACGGTGATCCGCGACGACGGCGTCGACCAGTCGGCCTGGATGTTCGAGGACCCCGGCCAGTTCGCGCCCGTTTTCCTGGTGATCGAGCTCGCCAACGAATCCCGCCAGACCCAGCAGATCACCTCTGCCTGGTTCGACCTCGCCGAGTCGGTCACCGACTACCAGCCCTATGTGGTGATCTACGGCTCGCACGACACAATGTTCAACCCAAACTTCTCCTTTCAGAACTTTGGCTGGGGCGAGGCGCTTGACGCGAAGCTGACCTATGCCTTCGGCACCGAGGACGGCCCGGTGACCGAGGACTTCGTCGCCGACGTCGGCTCGATCGACACCTATCTCGAGGCGACGACCATCGACGGGATGGAGGCGCTCGGCGTCGACACCGCCGCGCTGTCCGACTGGGAGTCGATCGAGTGCAAGCGGTTCGACCGGGATCTGCGCTGCGCCATCGAGCCGGGGGACTATGACGACCTGCTCGGCGCGCTGGCGCCGGCGACCTTTATCCAAGACAACTACCTGATGACCCGCATGACAGGTCAGCTCGAATATGACTGGGTGGATGCCTCCGGCAACCGCAACACGCGCATCTCACCGGTGTCCGTCGACATGCCGCTGGTCTATCTCGGCGTGCAGGCCGAGGGCGGCGCGCCGGGGCCGGTCGAGCGCGGCTTCCCGACCATCACCTTGCCGCTCGACCAACGAGATCAGCGGGTGCCGATCCCGTTCGCGGCCGAGCTCGCGCCGGGCGAATCGCGTCGCTTCGCGATCAACTTCGTCGCCGAGAAGTCCTCCCACCATCTCTTCCAGTTCGTCTTCGAGCTTGCCGACGGCACGACCGTCGCCTCGCCCACCATCGACCTGACCTACTTCACGCCCCGCCTCGCCGCCCTGAACTGAGGGATCGCTCCGATGTCCCGCCTGCGCCTCCTCCATCTCCTGTCCGCCGCCGCCCTTGCCCTGACCACCGCCTCCGGGCTCTCCGGCGCCTGGGCCGCGCCGGCCGGCACCTGGCAGACGCGAAGCCAGCTGGTGTGGGATGCCGGGGCCGGCAAGCTGGTGCGGAAGGCCTACCGCGCCTGGGACCAGGCGCCGGAGCGCGATCTCGAATTCCTGTGGGATGGCACGGCCGCCAGCGACGGCTCGATCGATGGCGAGGGGCGCCTGGTCTGGCGCGAGCGCGGCGCGCCGGTCTACGACCCGGCCGCGGTCTACAGCGAGTACCGCGGAACGGTACGCAACGGCCGTCCCGACGGCGAGGGAAGGCTCCGACGCCAGGACGGCCTCGTCTACGAAGGCGACTGGCGGGATGGCACGATGGACGGCGACGGCGTGATCCGCTTCGCCAACGGCGAGTCCTTTGCCGGCCGCTTCGCCGACGGTGCGCCGGAGGGCGACGGCCGGCTGACCACCCCGGACGGCCGGGTCTGGCATTCGGTCTGGCGCGACGGCGCCGAGGTCGCGCGGACGCCGGCCGAGGGCGCGGTGCGCGTCGCAGAGGCCGGCGGCGTCGCGGTCAACGTCTACATGGACGGGCGGCTCAACGACGAGTTCCGCGCCGCCAAGGACGAGGACGATTTCGAGCGCTTCACCTATGCGGCCGACGACTCCTCCGGCGTGCTGCGCATCCAGCTCGACGGCGAGCTGATGGACCACTGGAAGGGCGATGCGCCGATCCTCGCCACGCTCCGCCAGGGCTGGTCGAACCTGTTCGAGGATGCCGTCCAGTTCGGCCCGGTCTTCGTGGTGGTCGACATCGCCAACGAGGAGAACCAGACGGCCGAGGTGGTGGGGGCCTGGCTCGACATCGCCGAGAGCATGTCGGACCTCCAGCCCTATCTCGACGCCTGGGGCCCGGCGGACGGCTGCAACGCGCGGCTCGACCCGCAGTTCTCGCTTCACAATTCAGGCTGGGGGGCGGTCGAGAGCGCCAAGCTCACCTATGCCTTCGGTACCGAACAGGAGGCGGTGGGCGATCTCTATGTCGCCGACATCGGCACCTTCGACACTTATGCCGACGTCTCCCTGCTCGGCGGCGTCGAGGCGCTCGGCCTCGACCTCGACCGGCTGCAGAACGACGACTTCCAGTGCTCTTCCGAAGCCGACTACGCGGCCTGCCTTGCCGACTGGCGGAACTCGGACCTTCTGGCGCCGCTCAAGGGGGCGCTGTTCAGCGACGACAACGCCCAGCTGCTCACCCGGATGTGGGGCATCCTCGAATACACCTGGACCGATGCCAAGGGCGGCCAGAACCAGCGGAAGTCGTCGGTGATCGTCGACTTCCCGGTGCTCGACGTGAGCTTCGGGGCGGAATGCGGTGCCGGCGGCCCGGTCGAGCGCGGCTTTCCGACCGCCAAGCTGCCGCTCGACGTCGAGAACCAGCGCATCCCGATCAACTACACCGCCTCGATCGCGCCGCGGGCGCAGGAGCGCTTCGGCCTCAACCTGGTTGCCGACAAGTCGTCGCGTCACCAGTTCCGGTTCGTGGTGGAGCTCGCCGACGGGCGCACGGTCGCCTCGCCCGACATCGACCTCGTCTACTTCGTGCCGCGCACCGAGCCGGTGAACTGAGCCGCTTCTTTGCACTGAACGGGCGCGAGCCCCCGCGACCGCCGCGCGGTCACGCGGTGGTCAGTCGAGGCCCACGCCCGGGCGACCGGTTCCGGACGAGCGGCGACATCTAGAGCGCGCCCTCGTCCACGGTGGACGACACCTCCGCCACCGTGCCGTCGTTCGACATCAGGCACTTCCACGGCGCGCGGTCGGGACCGACTCCGACCGTGACCATCGAGTTGGCCTCGGAGAACTCGGAGCCAAGGGTGGCGACATCGTCCGTGCCGGTCTCCTTCGCCACCGCCGCCATGCAGGCGTCGATCGCGGCCTGCGACACGTCGGACGTCGAGGCCGCCGGCTGGCCCGTGTCGTCCGGCGACGCAACTCCGTCGCCATCGTCCCCGTCGAAATGGGCTTCCGCACCGGTCCCGTCATTGGAGACGAGGCACCTCCACGGGGCGTTGCCGGTGCCGACTCCGACCATCACCAGCGAATTGGCCTCGGAGAACTCCGTGCTCAGCACGCTCATCGTCGCTTCGTTGGTCTGCGACTTGACGGCGGCGAGGCAGGCGTCGATCGCCGCCTGCGAGACGTCCGAGGTCGAAGCCTCCGGCGCGGGCGGTTCGGTGCTCGCCGCGGGGGCCGCGGGCGCCGTCGCGGTGGGCTCGGCCACCGTCGGCTCGCTCGCCGCGGGCGGCGTCGCCGGCTCGGACG
>JAEVZM010000290.1 GCA_023392225.1 Pseudomonadota bacterium | reverse complement strand
CTCTATGACGATCTCGATGCGCCAGCGGGGGATGCGGCGCCGGCCGCGCCCTGGCCCGACGAGGACGAGGATTGACGCCACGACACCGCGCGCGGCGCCCGCAACGGCTGCCTCGGGCGGGGGTCGGCACGGTGAAGCGGGATTGAACCGGGCGCGGCGAAGGTCTAGGTGAAACCCCGCACTGGCCTTCCGACACTGGCCTTCCGAGGAGTGACCGATGACCTATGTCGTGACCGACAACTGCATCATGTGCAAATTCACGGATTGCGTCGAGGTCTGCCCGGTGGACTGCTTCTACGAGGGCGAAAACACCCTCGTCATCCATCCCGACGAGTGCATCGACTGCGGCGTCTGCGAGCCGGAATGCCCGGCCGACGCGATCAAGCCGGACACCGAGCCGGGTCTTGAGAAGTGGCTGCAGGTCAACGCCGAGTACGCTGCGAAGTGGCCCAACATCACGGTCAAGCGCGACCCGCTGCCCGACGCGAAGGAATTCGACGGCAAACCGGGCAAGTTCGATCTGTACTTCTCGCCTGAGCCGGGCGAAGGCGACTAGCGCGCGCCGCGACGGCTTTTCGCGAGCCGGGGGCAAAGAGCCGCCGGATACAGGGCCTCGACTTCGGAATGGTTTACCGTGGCCGCGGTAAACCATTGAAAATTCCTGTTTTTGTGCTATATTGCTCCGGTAGTTGGAGTAGTCAGGCGCTTTTGCGCGAAGCCATAGCCCTTCCAGGCACCAGACCGCCCCCGTCGCCAGATCATGCAGGACCGGCTTTTTGGCCGGGCCGGAGGGATGCGTCGCTGCGAGACGGAAGCCAGGTCCGAGCGCCCGGTGCCCTGTTGAAAGGCACAAAAAGGTTCGTGATGACCAAGTCCAAAGAGAAGCCAGCGGCCGCCAAGGCCGTGAAGTCTGCTGCATCCGTGAAGACCGCTTCGGCCAAGCGCGCCGTCCCGGCCGCGCAGAAGGCCGCCGTCCGCAAGGCTCCGGCCACCAAGCCCGTCGAGCCCGTGAAGAGCGCCAAGAGCAGGCCGCCGGCTGCCAAGGCCGCGACCGCGAAGCCGGCCCCGTCCAAGTCTGCCCCGGCGAAGTCCGCTCCGGCGAAGCCCGTTGCGGCCAAGGCCGCGGCGCCGAAGCCGGCCGCCGCCAAGAAGCCTGAGGTTGCCGTCGCCGCGCCGGCCAGTGCCCCGGCCAAGGCGCCCGTCGCCGCCAAGCCCCCCGAGGTGCCGGCCAAGAAGCCGACGGTGAAGTCCGAGTTCAAGGCGGGCGAGTACATCGTCTATCCGGCCCACGGCGTCGGCCGCATCGTCGGCATCGACGCGCAGGAGGTTGCCGGTCTCAAGCTCGACCTGTTCGTCATCTCCTTCCTCAAGGACAAGATGACGCTGCGCGTGCCCACCACCAAGGCGAGCGCCGTCGGCATGCGCAAGCTCGCCGATCCGAACACCGTCAAGCGGGCGCTCGAGACGGTGCGCGGCCGCGCGCGCATCAAGCGCACCATGTGGAGCCGCCGCGCCCAGGAATACGAGGCCAAGATCAACTCCGGCGATCTCATCTCGATCGCCGAGGTGGTCCGCGACCTCTTCCGGTCCGAGAACCAGCCGGAGCAGTCCTACAGCGAGCGCCAGCTCTACGAGGCCGCTCTGGACCGCATGTCGCGCGAGATCTCGTCGGTGAACCGCATCTCGGAGACCGAGGCGATTCGCCAGATCGAGCAGTACCTCGCCAAGAGCCCGCGCCGTGGTGCCAAGCCTGAAGGCGAGGAGGCGGCGGCCCAGGACAAGGCCGCCTGAGCCGAGCATTCCCTTCCAATTCGGAAGCAATAAAAGGCGCCGGGGGGAAACCAACGGCGCCTTTTGCGCGTATGCGTCTAGGAGGGCCAAGGCGGCAATCACATGGTGCATCACAGCATTGTGTGACCCGCCAGCGGCGGTCGCCCCGTAAGGTGGGCGGTAGACGCAGAACGGGAAGAGAAAGGCCATGGGCAGCGCAGCCGGACCGCGCCGCGACTTCGTCAGGGCGGCCATGCAGGCTCCCTACCTCGAACGCGAGGAGGAGTACGACCTTGCCGTCCGCTGGCGCGAGGCGAGCGACCAGGCCGCCCTTCATCGCCTGACCCAGGCGCATATGCGGCTGGTGATCGCGATCGCCGCGCGGTTTCGCAACTTCGGCCTGCCGATGGGCGACCTCATCCAGGAGGGCCATGTCGGGCTCCTCGAGGCCGCGGCCCGCTTCGAACCGGCCCGCGAGGTGCGCTTCTCGACCTATGCCACCTGGTGGATCCGGGCTTCGATCCAGGACTACATCCTCCGCAACTGGTCGATCGTCCGCGGCGGCACCTCGTCGGCCCAGAAGGCGCTGTTCTTCAATCTCCGCCGGCTCCGGGCGCGGCTCGCCCAGAGCGCCGACGACCGGCCGCGCCAGCTCGTCTATGCCGAGATCGCCGACGCGATCGGTGTCTCGCGGGCCGATGTCGAGGTGATGGATTCCCGGCTCTCAGGACCAGACATGTCGTTGAACGCGCCGATCCACGAAGGCGACGGCGCGACATCCGACCGGCAGGACTTCCTGGTCGACGGCGTGCCGCTGCCCGACGAGATGGTCGGCGACACGATCGACGGCGAGCGTCGGCTGACCTGGCTACGCTCGGCGCTCACGGTGCTCAACGAGCGCGAGCTGCGGATCGTGAAGGAGCGGCGGCTGCGCGACGATGCCGCGACGCTGGAGGCGCTGGGCGAGAGCCTCGGCATCTCCAAGGAGCGGGTGCGGCAGATCGAGTGCCGGGCGCTCGAGAAGCTCAAGGTGGCGCTGTTGCGCGAGAATCCCGACCAGGCGAGCTTCGTCTGAGCCGGTTGGCAACCGCCCGGCTCGACGGGTCATTGGAAAGATGAGCCAGCCCGCCACCAAGGCCGATCTTCACAGGGCCCTGCTGCTCCAGAGAATGCTGGTCGGCCTGATGGTGGTCGTCGCGGCCGCCGCCACTCTCGCCGTCGGGCTCTGATTCTCCGGCACGGCGACGATTCCCCGGCCGCGCCTAGCGGTCGGTGACGATCTTCAGCTTGGTCCCCGGCGCGATCGACTGGCCGGGCTTCAGCTCGTTCAGCACCAGGAACAGCTCGCGCGGACGGTCGACGCCGTTCATTCGCGTCGCGATCGAATCCGCCGTGTCGCCGGCCTTGGCGGTGACGATGCGGATGGTGAGGGGCTTGAGGCTGGCGAGCGCCCGCTGGTCGAGATGGCGGAAGCTCGCGACGGTCTCCGAGGCGGCTTTCTCGAGCCCCGGCGTCGCCGCCTCATTGGCGAAGATGAACCGATAGGTGGCACCGGTATCGGCCTGGACGATGGCGATCCGGAACTCCCAGCCCTTGGCGCTCGCCTGCGCCGAGGCGGCGGGCATCCCGTTCACGGTGAAGCGGGTGATGCTCGTCTCCTTGAGGCCGTTCACCCAGCCCGAGGCGAGGTACTGGCCGAGGTCGGCGCCCCGCACCAGCGCCACCGCATCGAAGCGGAGCGCGGTGCCGTCGGCGCCGGTGGCGAGCACGGCGTCGCTGGCATTGTCGATGACGAAGCCGTCCGGCACGGTGAAGCCGACGCCGAGCGTCGGGTGGATGAAGGTCCGCTCGCGCACGTAGCCCTGGCTCGGATCGTCGCCATAGACGAGGCCGTCGATGCCGGCGAGATAGCGGTCGCGGTCGACCTCGCCGAGGCCCGGGGCACCGAACTCGCGCGCGGCCCGGGTGGCGAAATCGACCCGCTCGGGGGTCGAGGGGTGCGAGGACAGGAAGTCGGGCCGCTTCTCGATCATCGGCGCCGCGGTCTTGTAGGCGGCGTACTGGGCCATGGTGGCGAGGAACCGCGCGGCAGCGAACGGGTCGTAGCCGGCGCGGCCGATGGTCTTGACGCCCATGGCATCGGCCTCGAGCTCCTGCTGGCGCGAGAAGCTCGCCAGCGAGCGCTGGCTGGAGGCGAGCGCCAGCTGGCCATCGTCGCCGAGGACGTCGGTGACGACGCGGCTGACGATGACCGCGTTGCGCGCCTTGTTCTGCCGCGCGATCGCGTGGTTGGCGATGACGTGGGCCATCTCGTGCGACAGCACCGCGGCGACCTCGGACGAATCGTTGGCCAGCGCCAGCAGGCCGCGCGTGACGTAGAGATAGCCTCCGGGGAGGGCGAAGGCGTTGATCGCCGGCGAGTTGAGGATGGTGATGCGGTAGGGCTGCTCCGGCTGTTCCGAGGCGGCGACGATGCGCCCGACGATCCGCGCCACGGTCTGCTCGAGCCGGTCGTCGTGGTAGATGCCGCCATAGGCCGCGACGATGCGCGCGTGCTCCTCGGCCCCGGCGCCGGTCGCCGCCGGCACGGTCTGCGGCTGCGGGCCGATGGCGGCTTCGGGCGGCGTGCCCGCGGTCATCAGCTGATTGCAGCCAGCAAGCACCAGCACGGCGAGGAGGGCGACGCCGATCCTCATCCGCTTGGCACAATGCCTCTCCTGGCTGCCCCACATCGCCGCCAAGGTCACTCCATCACGTCAACGAGTTCCAGTGCGAGGGGGCTGGCAAGCCGGATGGCCGGGCCGCCGCTCTCCTCGATGATGCCACGCACGCGTACTTTCCGTCCCTCCAAGGACTCAACCGGAAATCCGGCTTCTCGAAGGCGGGAGACGAGGGATTCAGCCACCATGACCGTGAAGTCGGTGCGGAAGCTTCGGCCGAAATCGAGGAACACCATACGCGACCCGTATCCAGTCGATACGATCCGACCCTCGACCAGAACATATAGGCCGTTTCGGGCCAAAAGCGAAGACTTGTCCGTGGCTTTCGCGACGTTGTTCGCATTGGCCCAGAGGCCGGCGCGGGCCTCCCGTGCCGCCGATTCGATCCCGAGCAGGTTTCTCGCGCAGGCCTCGTCGATCCCCTCGGGGCGGACCACGGCATCGCCGTCGCGCACCAGCCCGGCCTGGACCAGGGCGCCGTCGGCATCGAAGAGCAGCCCGGGCTGTCGGCCATAGCGGTCGGGCGGCGCAGTCGGCAGCAGCCGAAGCGGGCCCTCGGCGGTTGGGGGAAGCGTGCCGTCGCCCCAGCCCTCCGCGGCGTCCGGGTCGGCCGGCAAACGGGCGATCCCGGCGAGAACCACCTCCGCGCCATCGCCCGTGACGAGGCTGCCGGGGACCATCCGGACCACGATAGGGTCAGTCTCGGTGGTGGGCACGGGGCAGGGAATGTCCTCCGCCACGGCGGCGTCCGGCGCGGCCAGCCCGCACGCCGCGACGACCGCCAAGGCGAGGTTCCGCGCCCGGCAGGTGCGGACGGCGGCGGGCGATGGTCGGGCCGACTTTGCCATTAATTCCCGTTTCCGCCTGTGCTAGACACCGTTTCGGGACCCCGTAGCTCAGCAGGATAGAGCATCAGATTCCTAATCTGAGGGCCACAGGTTCGAATCCTGTCGGGGTCACCAACAAATTCAATAACTTAAGCCGCGCGAGCGAGATTGATGACCGATCCGGTCATCAATGGGTCATCACGAAAACGTGTTTCGGACCGTTTCGGGCCACGGCACGTGCACCATTTGCGCCGCGCCAGGCTGGGTCGATCCCCCTCGAAAGCATTGCGATCCGGCGAGATTCGAGAGTAACTGGCGTACAATAACAATGTTCCATTTGTTTCTCAATAATGCTAACAAGAATGAGACATATGAGACCGATGATACGAACATTGAAATGCAATTGGCGACGCATTGAAAAGCATATTGACGACGATTACTCGGAACAACACTATAACGTTATGCCTCCTGCCCGGAGGTTTTTTCGAGGAATGGAGCCCGATATGCCCTCAGACGCCCGCAATTACAGCTTTGGAAGCCGGTTTGTCGTCTTGTTCGAGATCGACCAGCTGCCCGGAATCGAGTGGGGTGGTCTGCCCGAGGACGGCGTGCCGCCGAGGCATGGCTACCTCGCCCACGTGGTTGGCACCGATGAGCGGGCCGCGGTCGACTTCAGCGC
>JAEVZM010000245.1 GCA_023392225.1 Pseudomonadota bacterium | reverse complement strand
ACTGGGTCTCCTCGCGGAGCTTCTTGTCGAGCGCGGCGAGCGGCTCGTCGAGGAGGAGGACCTTGGGGTTCTTGGCGAGCGAGCGGGCGAGGGCGACGCGCTGGCGCTGGCCGCCGGAGAGCTGGTGGGGCTTGCGCTTGGCGAAGGGGCCGAGCTTGACGAGGTGCAGCATCTCCTCGACGCGGCGCGCGATCTCGGCCTTCGGCACGCGGTCCTGTTTCAGGCCGAAGGCGATGTTGGCCTCGACCGTCATGTGCGGGAACAGCGCGTAGGACTGGAACATCATGTTGGTCGGCCGCCGGTAGGGCGGCACGCCGGCAAGGTTCTGCCCATCGAGGAAGACGTCGCCGGAGGTCGGGGACTCGAAACCGGCGATCATGCGCATGAGTGTGGTCTTGCCGCAGCCGGACGGGCCGAGCAGGGCGAAGAACTCGCGCTCGTAGATGTCGAGCGAGAGGTCGTTGACGGCGACGAAATCGCCGAAGCGCTTGGTGACGTGGCGGAAGGCGATGAACGGACGCGCCGCGGGATCGTTCCACGGCGCGAACTTCCGCCGGATCGGCCCGAGGGCCTGGGGAGCGGCCATGGTCAGGCCATCGCCTCCCGTTGCCCGGACCGCCGCAGGAGTGGGGCGCGGCTCACTGGCCGGCCTTGAGGCTGGTCCATGCCCGGGTGATCACCCGCTGGACGCGCGGCTCGTAGGTGGTCGAGGTGAACAGGCGGTCGAGCGTCTCCTGGCTCGGGTAGATCGCCTCGTCCGAGATCACGTCCTCGCTGAGGAGGGGCTGCGAATCGAGGTTGCCGTTGGCGTAGAAGACGTAGTTGGAGTTCGCCGCCGCGATCTCGGGCCGCATCATGAAGTTGATGAACTCGAGCGCCTCTTCCGGGTGCGGCGCGTCGGCCGGGATGACGAAGCTGTCGAACCACATCTGCGCGCCCTCGCGCGGGATGATGTACTCGATGTTGACGCCGTTGCCAGCCTCGTCGGCGCGGTCGCGCGCCTGGAGAATGTCGCCCGAGTAGCCGATCGCGACGCAGATGTCGCCATTGGCGAGGGCGTTGATGTACTCCGAGGAGTGGAACTTCTGGACGTAGGGACGCACCGCCTTCAGCGTCTCGGCCGCCGCCTCGATGTCGGCGATGTCCTTGGAATCGGGCTCGCGGCCGAGATAGGCGAGGGTGCTCTGGAGGATGTCTTCCGGCGCGTCGAGCATGTGGATGCCGCAATCGGCGAGCTTCTGCGCATTGGCCGGATCGAGCACCGTGGCCCAGGTGTCGAGGTCCATGTCGCCGAGGCGCTCCTCGACCTTGTCGACATTGATGCCGATGCCGACCGTGCCCCACATGTAGTCGACGGCATACTCGTTGCCCGGATCGTAGGAGGCGAGCTTGTCCATCACGAAAGGCCACATGTGGACGAGGTTCGGCAGCTTCGACTTGTCGAGCTTCATCAGCGTGCCGGCCTTGATCTGGCGCGACATGTTGGCGTCGGTGGGAACCACGATGTCGTAGCCGGAGCCGCCAGCGAGCAGCTTGGTCTCGACGATGTCGTTGTTGTCGTAGACGTCGTAGACGACCTTGATGCCGGTTTCCTCGGTAAACTGCTTCAGGACCTCGTCATCGATGTAGTCGGACCAGTTGTAGACGTTGACGACCCTGTCCGCGGCCTGGGCGGCGGTTGCTCCGAAGGCCGCGAAACCGACGACCATCATCGTGCACAAAGTAGAATTTCTCATGCCGACCCGTTCCCCAATCCACGCGGTCCGAAGGATGGAGGTGATTGTCATAGGTGTTCGCAGGAAAGGTCAAGGCTTCACCGCCTCCGACGACGGTAAAGTCTTGGATCGCGGGGCGGCGTCGTGAAGATCTTCATCGCCGGCTGCGCCCGGAGCGGAACCTCGCTGACCTGCGGGCTGAAGGCCTGCTTCGCCGACACCTGCGCGACGAAACCGCGGTGCTGGCGCCGGAGATGGCCTTCGAGGGCGCCGGGCTGCCGCTGGCGCCGTCGGTACAGGGTGCGGCCAAGGGCTTCGCCAACGAGCTGCGCGATCCGGCGATCTTCGTCGGGCGGGGGCCGGAAGTTCCTCCTCTATGCGGTGGCCGGCGAGGCCGGAATCGCCATCGCCCGGCTGCGCTGAAGGTCCGTCCGGCGGGCCTTGTCGCCACCCCCCGTTGCCGAATGGGGCGGAACTGCGCGAAAATGACAATTCAATCCGGTCGCACAGATGGCCGGTCCCGGAATGGTTCCGGGCGGGTGGACAACGAAGAGCAGGGATCGTGAAGAGAAAGAAGGGACAGGCGAAGGCGCCCGAGAAGCATCGTGGCGTGGGTTCGCTGGAGGAAGCGCGGACGTGGCTCGCCGAGCGCCGGATCGAGGACATCGAGTGCGTGGTGCCCGACCAGGCCGGCGTCGCGCGCGGCAAGATGATGCCGGTGCAGAAGTTCCTCGATGCACCGATCATGTCGATGCCGGGCTCGATCTTCACGCAGACCATCTCCGGCGACTGGCCCGAGGACGACGACCAGTTCCAGTACGACCGGGCCGACCGCGACATGCATCTCGAGCCGGACCTGTCGACGCTGGCCGTGGTGCCGTGGGAGGAGGACCCGACGGCGCAGGTGATCCACGACGCCTACCACGCCGACGGCCGACCGGTTGAGATCGCGCCGCGCCAGGTGCTGCGCCGCATCGTCCAGCTCTACGAGAACCGCGGCTGGGCGCCGGTGGTGGCGCCCGAGATCGAGTTCTACCTGGTCCAGCCCAACAAGGACCCGGACTATCCTCTGCAGCCGCCGGCCGGGCGCTCGGGCCGGCCGGAATCGGCCCGCCAGTCCTATTCGATCGCCGCGGTCAACGAGTTCGACGAGCTGTTCGACGACATCTATCACTTCTCCGAAGCGCAGGACCTCGAGATCGACACGCTGATCCACGAGGAAGGCGCCGCGCAGATGGAGATCAACCTGCGCCACGGCCATCCGGTGGTGCTCGCCGACCAGGTGTTCCAGTTCAAGCGCACCATCCGCGAGGCGGCGCTCCGGCACGACATGTACGCCACCTTCATGGCCAAGCCGATGTCGAGCGAGCCAGGCTCGGCCATGCACATCCACCAGTCGGTGACCGACCTCAAGACCGGCAAGAACATCTTCTCCGACGCGGCGGGAGACCCGACGCCGGAGTTCTTCTCCTTCATCGGCGGCTCGCAGAAATACCTGCCGGCGGTGATCTGCATGCTCGCCCCTTACGTGAACTCCTACCGGCGGCTGGTGCGCTCCGCCTCGGCGCCGGTCAACACCATGTGGGGCTACGACAACCGCACGGTGGGCCTGCGCGTGCCGACCTCCTCGCCGGTGGCGCGGCGGGTCGAGAACCGCATCCCGTCGTCCGACGCCAACCCCTATCTCGCCATCGCCGCCTCGCTCGCCTGCGGCTATCTCGGCATGACCGAGGCCCTGACCTGCACCGACCCGGTGACCGACGGCGCCAATGACGACGAGATCATGCTGCCGCGGGGGCTGCTCGAGGCGGTGGCGCTGTTCGAGGACTGCGACGAGCTGGTCGAGATCTTCGGCAAGAGCTTCGTCTCCACCTACCGCGCCATCAAGCAGGCCGAGTTCGAGACCTTCATGCAGGTGATCAGCCCGTGGGAGCGCGAGTACCTCCTCCTCAACGTCTGAGGGCGCGGCGGGACGGCCGGTGCGGGGCGCCGGGTTCACCTACACGGCCTGGCGTCAGCGCCTTCATCGCCCTCTTCAAGCGGACGCTGGGCGTGACGCCGACGGCCTATTTCCACCGCGCCTGAGCGCCGCGACCCATCGCCGGCTCTGATGGCGGGATCACCGAACGTCATTGGTCCCGGGGTGCGGTACCGCTAGAGATGTCGGGGCCCGCATCGACCGGGCCCAATCCACAGGGATGTCCCGCCATGCCGAAGAAGATCGACGTCGCCGCCGCCCGCACCGTCACCGGCACGCTCTACCCGCCGCCCTATGACGAGAACTGCCGGGGCCGGCAGCGGACGAAGCTCGGCGATGCCGCGGGGCTGTCCCAGTTCGGCGTCAACCGCCTCCGCCTGCCGCCCGGCGCATGGTCGTCGCAGCGCCACTGGCACAGCGCCGAGGACGAGTTCGTCTACGTGCTCGCGGGCGAGGTGACGCTGGTCAGCGAGGCCGGCGAGGAGGTGCTGCGGGCCGGCGACTGCGCCGGCTTCAAGGCCGGCGATCCCGACGGCCACTGCCTCCAGAACCGGAGCGACGCCGACGCCGTGGTGCTCGAGGTCGGCACGCGCGCGACGGAGGGCCAGACGGTGGTCTACCCCGACATCGACCTCCTCATCCTGCCCGATACGCCGGCCGGGCAGTACGTCCATGCCGACGGGACGCCCTATCCGCAGGGCGAGCGGAAGGCGTAACGTCATTCTGTTTGACGGAACGCGCGACGCGGTCTAGGTTGCTGAATGATCAAGGGCTTCCGCAATCGCGACACGGAGCGGCTGTTCGCCGACCTCGCCGTGCCACGCTGGGGCCGGATCGAGCGGGCGGCGCGACGGAAGCTCCTGCTTCTGCACCGTGCGGCTTCGCTCGACGACCTCCGCGTTCCGCCGGGCAACCGGCTCGAGCTGCTGAGGGGAGACCGCCGCGGCCAATATAGCATCCGCATCAACGACCAGTGGCGGATCTGCTTTCGCTGGGTCGGGGGCGATGCGTTGGACGTCGAGATCGTCGACTATCATTGAGCCTGGATAGCAGGGGAACGCATGACAGTGACCAAGCTCGAGCCTATCCCGCCGGGTGAGATTCTCCTCGAGGAATTCCTGAAGCCGCTCGGCATCAGCCAGAATCGACTCGCGCGGGACATAGACATCCCGGTGAGCCGCGTGTCGGACATCGTGCGGGGATCGCGGGCGATCACGGCGGACACCGCGATGCGCCTCGGCGCGTATTTCGAGACGAGCGCCGAGCTGTGGCTCGGCCTGCAGGCGGACTACGATCTGCGCGTGCTTCGGAATGGTCGCGGGGCGGAGATCCTGCGTCGCATTCGTCCACGAGAAGCAGCCTGAGGCCGTGGTCACCGGAATGAACCTCCCCCACGCCACCTCGCTCTACGCCGCCTCGCCCGATCCGGCACCGGCCTTCCCCCGGCTCCGCGAGGATATCCGCGCCGACGTCGCGATCATCGGCGGCGGCTATACCGGCCTGTCGGCGGCCCTCCACCTCGCCGAGGCGGGGATCGATGCGGTGGTGCTCGAGGCGAACAGTGTCGGCTGGGGCGCCTCGGGCCGGAACGGCGGCCAGCTCCATTCCGGCCAGCGGCGCGACCAGGATTGGCTCGAGGCGAAGCTCGGCCTCGACGCGGCGAAGGGGATGTGGCGGCTCGCCGAGGAGGCGAAGGCGCTGACTCTCGGCCTCATCGCCCGCCACCGCATCGACTGCGACTGGCGCGCCGGGCTGATCGAGTCCGTGCACAAGGCGCGGCTGGTCGAGGACGAGCGCGGCTATGTCGACAAGCTCCGCGACGAGTATGGCTACGCGCCGGTCGACTGGCTCGACCGCGAGGAGGTGGCGGCGGCGGTCGGCACCCCGCACTATTTCGGCGGCCGGCTCGACCGCGGCGCCGGCCATCTCGACCCGCTGAAGTTCGCGCAAGGGCTCGCCAGGGCCGCGGCCCACGCCGGGGCGCGCATCCACGAGGGGACGATGGCGACCGGCGTCTCGGGCGAGGCGACGCGCCGCTTCACGATCGCGACCCGGTCGGCCGGGCGCGACGGAGCGGCCGACGCCACGGTGTCGGCCGAGATGGTGCTCCTCGCCGGCAACGGCTACCTCTCCGGCATCGACCCCGAGGCCGAGGCGCGGGTGATGCCGATCGACAACTACATCCTCGCCACCGCGCCGATCGGCGCCGGCAGGCCGGGCGGGCTGATCCCCGGCGGCGAGGCGGTCTCGGATTCGCGCTTCGTCGTCTACTATTTCCGGCCGACGGCGGCCGGGCGGCTGGTGTTCGGCGGCGGCGAGCCCTATTCGCTCAAGCCGCCGCGCGACCTCGCCGGGTTCGTGCGGCGCCACATGCTGAACGTCTACCCCCAGCTCGGCGACGTCCGGATCGACCACGCCTGGGGCGGGACGCTGGCGATCACCCTCAAGCGCCTGCCGCTGATCCGCCGGCTGCGCCCGGGTGTCTATGCCGCTGCCGGCTATTCGGGGCAGGGGGTGGCGATCGCCCCGTTCGCCGGCAAGGTCATCGCCGACGCGATCCGCGGCGACCCGGCGCGGCTCGACCGCTTCGCGGCGCTACCGGTGCCGCCGTTCCCGGGCGGACGGCTGCTCCGCTACCCGGCGCTGGTCGCCGGCATGACCTGGTACGCGCTCCGCGACCGGCTCTGATCAGCTCTTCACGACGCGCCGGACCAGGCGGTCGAGCTCGCCGAGGAGGCGCGAGCGGTCGGCCGGGGTGAAGCCGCGGCCGCCGGATTCGATCGCGCCGGTCTCGCGGAGATGGCGCTTCAGGTCGCGCATGGCGAGCGCCATGCCGATCGAGGCGTCGGTGAAGGGACGGCCGTCGGGGCCGACCACCAGCGCCCCGGCCTTGAGCGCGCGGTCGGCGAGCGGGATGTCGGCGGTGACGACGATGTCGGCCGGCGTCGCGTTCTCCGCGATCCAGTCGTCGGCGGCGGCGGGCTCCTTCGGCACGACGACGTGGCGGACCAGCGGGTCGCGCGACGGGCGCAGCCCGCCGTTCGAGACGATCACCACCGGCAGCCGGTGGCGCTCGGCGACCTTGAGGGTCTCGGCCTTCACGGGGCAGGCGTCGCCGTCGATGATGA